>JAUXPL010000003.1 GCA_030683605.1 Candidatus Altimarinota bacterium | reverse complement strand
GATACATGAACTGGTACAGATAGTTGAACGGGATCAAGTAGTAGTTCAAGTAGTTCATCATCGAGTTCAAGTAGTAGCTCAAGTGGAGGATGAGATACATGAACAGGTACAGATACATGAACTGGTACAGATAGTTGAACGGGATCAAGTAGTAGTTCAAGTAGTTCATCATCGAGTTCAAGTAGTAGCTCAAGTGGAGGATGAGATACATGAACAGGTACAGATACATGAACTGGTACAGATAGTTGAACAGGATCAAGTAGTAGTTCAAGTAGTTCATCATCGAGTTCAAGTAGTAGCTCAAGCGGAGGATGAGATACATGAACAGGTACAGATACATGAACTGGTACAGATAGTTGAACAGGATCAAGTAGTAGTTCAAGTAGTTCATCATCGAGTTCAAGCAGTAGCTCAAGTGGAGGATGAGATACATGAACAGGTACAGATAGTTGAACAGGGGCAACTGGTGGTGGCTGATGATCATCTTCAGGCTGAAGTAGTTCTTGATGATGATTGAGTTGATGAGGTTGATGATGAGGACCAGAATGAAATCCTGATATACCCAAAAAAAATATATTACAAACATTTGATGTTGAAGAAACTATTGAAGCAGAATGAATAAATGAAATAGATGATAGTTGAATAATTGATTTATTAAAGGACTATTTAAATAAATTATATACTTTAATTAGTATTAATAATCAAGAAAAAGAAGCTTGAATTAATGAAATAAAATCTTTGCCAGATATTCTATTAAAAACTTGAACTCCAATAGAATCAAGAGTCAAAATTCTAAATATTAAATGAATAGAATTATATGCTCCATTAATGACTTCTAGTAATCAAACTGACATAAATTATTGGAAATCTAAACTAGTAGAAATAGATCAAGATAGGGATGAATATATAGTATTACCAAGCAATTGAATGATTGTACCTGTAAATTATATTGATAATAAAAGTTCAGATTATGATAAATTATTAGAATGAAAAGAATTAGATGTAAATAAGTATTTGAAATCATGAGTATTAGCTTTACCATGAACATATAGAAACAATTATTGAGATATAGGTAATAGAATTATATTTTGACATAGTTCATATTGGGTAAACGATGATTGAAGATACAAAACACAATTTCAAAAAATTATTGAATTGGATAATTGAGAGCAAATTTGGGTTTATAAAAAACTTGATAATGGTTCATATGAAAGATATACTTATAATGTAGAAAAATCATATGAAACTATTCCAAGTGATATTTGAGTTTTAAATGCTTGATTATGAAGTAATTTGACACTTGTAACATGTACTCCAGTTTGATGAATAGAAAATAGATGGATAGTTAAAGCTAAATATGTAAATGAAAAAAAAGCATTATTAGAAAATTACTTATATTGAAATAATATATCTACGAGAGAAAAAATTCAAATAAATAAGAAAATAAGGAGTTTTAACAAACTAGAAAAACAAGAAAAAAAGCAAAAATTGTTACAATTGTTTAATAAACTACAAGAAAAAGAAAAGACTTTAAATACTGATGATGAATTATTAAACATAATTTCATATTACAAATTAAAAATAGCTTTGTCTTATTGATTATAAAATATTGTTAAGTCGAGGGGGGAGATAAAAACTCCATTTAGAATAAAATATTCATTAAATAATCCAAGCAATTGCTTGGATTATTTATTTTACTTAAAAAAAATATAAAATACTTGTTTATAAAAAAAATTGTAAAAGCAAATAAAAAAATTATTTATTTATTTTTCTTTATATAATCATATATTTATTTATATTGACAAAAATCAATAAATTACTATTCAATAATATTATATTTAAATAATATATATTATTGTATAAATTTTTTAAAAAAATATTGCAATTTTTCTATAATCAATAGAATATAATTGAGTTATATATTTAACAAATTAAAATATTATGTTAATATGTATAATTTATTGTTAATTTTAATATTTATAATAATTAAATTGACGAGCTTTAAATATATATTTATATTTTTCTAATTATATTATTATGCAAAAAAATATGAGAAAAATAATCAGTACTTTATTAATTTTTGTACTATTATGAAGTAATTTAGTTTTCAATTATTCTGTTCATGCTGATTATTCTACAAATGAATTAGATCTTCCTGGTTTTGAATGAATTGATATAATGCTTCCATTGGATTTTGATTATACAGAAATAGAGGATAGTCCTATTTTATTACATTGAAATTGAAGAATTAAACATAAATTTTATTATTGATATTATGATAATGAAGGTTATGATATTTTTTGATACGATAAAGAATGATACGATAGTGATTGATTTGATAAAGAGTGATACGATAGAAATTGATTTGATAAAGAGTGATATGATAGAAATTTATTTGATAAAGAATGATACGATAGTGATTGATTTGATGATCAATGATATGATAGAAATTGATTTGATAAAGAATGATATGACAGAAATTGATATGATAAAGAATGATATGAAGGTTTTTGATTTGATAATGAATGATACGATAGAAACTGATTTGATAATGAATGATACGATAGAAATTGATTTGACAAAGAATGATATGATAATGATTGATTTGATAAAGAATGATACGATAGAAATTGATTTGATAAAGAATGATACGACAGAAATTGATTTGATAATGAGTGATACGACAGAAATTGATTTGACAAAGAGTGATATGATAGAGATTGATTTGATAATGAGTGATATGATAGAAATTGATTTGATAAAGAATGATACGATAGAAATTGATTTGACAAAGAATGATACGACAGAAATTGATACGATAAAAAATGATACGACAGAAATTGAAAATATAATTATGAGTGAAAAAAATACAATAAACCAAAATACAATAAACCAAAATATAATAAACCAAAATATAATAAACCAAAACATAATTATTGAACTTGAAGCCACACTTGAACTTGAACAGAAACTTGAACATGAACAGAAACTAATACGTGAGTAGTTTTACAATTTGGAAGAGTTGATTGATTTAAATTTAATGATGAAGATAATTCAACATATTGGAATGAAACAGAACCAGGTATTAATTGATGGACAATTACTCTTAAGTCTAATACTTCTACTGGTGAAAGTTTTACATGAGTAACTTATGATAATTGATATTTCAATTTTCCATCTGTTCCTGTATGAACATATAAGTTATGTGAAGTAATGCAAACATGATGGTCACAAACATATCCTATAAATATTGTTCCAGATACATTAGATTGATGTTTTAATGTTGAAGTAGAATTAGATACGAATTTGAGATATTACTTTGGTAATTATTTCTCAAATTCATGAACTTGAACAGAAACTGGAACTGGAACAGAAACTTGAACATGAAGTGAAACTTGAACTTGAAGTGAAACTGGAACTTGAATTACTAATTGATGAAATACATGAAATCAAGTAAATTTAGAAAAAGATAATAAAAGAGTAGGTACAGGTTGAGGTGGTGGATGATTAAAATCATCTAGACTTACTTCATTTAATGTAAATGATACAATTGAAGCATCATCTTTAACTAGTGAAGAATTAAATATTATAAAATTATATAATTCTTATTTAGCAATGCAGAATAAATTAAAAGCATCTAAAAATAATCAAGAAAAAGAAGCAATTAAGAAATATATAAATGGTGATAATATTACATCTAAATATAAAAAACAAATTAATAGTTTAGATAAAAAATTTGCAAAATTAGATAATGAAGCTAAAAAACAAGTTTTATTAAAATTATTTAATAAATTAGAATTAAAAGAAACAAAAGTATGAGATAATCAAAAATTAAAAGATTTGTTATCATATTTAAAGCTTAAATTAGCTATTACTTATTCAGCATAATTACAAAAAAGACACTTTATAGTGTCTTTTTTAGTTTGTTATTGATTTAATTAAATTATAATCACTATACTTTGATTGTAATTTTGTTAATTCTGTTATTACATAATTTTTTCTTGTTTCTAGATCTGCATTTTTTAAATTATTTGGTAAATCACCATAATTGAATCTATTAGTATAGAATAAATCTCTTGGTAATCAGAAATATTTATATTCATTATATGATTTTGTATTTGTATTTCATATAGGATCATCAAAAGTAGGATCATAATAGTTATTTCATATTTGTACCCATGCATGTCATATGTTTGGGAAATCAAGTCCATCAACTACATTTCATTTAATAACTTTTACATTTTCTATTCAAGCAAAGCTTAACATATAAAGGTACAATCTAGCATATCAAGTACAGATTCAATCATTATTATTATATGTATGTACTCATGAGAAGATATATCTATTATTTACATTAAATACTTTAGAATAGCTTACATTTTTTAATATATAATCATAAATTTTTTGTATTTTTTGAGAATTATTTACTGAGCTTGTTAAATTAATTGTATCATTTTTTAGTTTTATTAATATAGAATCAGTATCTTCTGTTAAATATTTTTTTTCATCTGCTAATTCATTTAAGAATGCTTGTTTATTAGATATATCAGAAATAATATAGTCTGATACTAATTTCACTTTTTTATAATCAGTTATAAACATAGCTCAGTTATTATCACCAAGCAGTAATATATGTGTATTTTTATTTAATCATCAATCAGATAAATCTGCTTCACTTGGAATTATTCATTTACCAAATCAATGGTATTTACTATATGAGTAAGAATACCAAACTCAGTTTTCAAGCACTAGATTATTGTTTTTTAATATTTTTATTTTAAATCAGTTAAATATTCATCCATTTAATTTACTTAATTCATATTCTATATCACTGTTTATTTTTTTTGCTAAGATATCATTAGTACTATTTTTTATAGTTACTGGATCTTGATTTGTTTCATGTATTTTATTATTATTTATTAAATTACTACTTTTAGCAATTTCGTCTTGTTGTTTTATTATTATTTCTTTTTTATAATCTATATTTTCAGATTTTTCATTTACTATAATGTGTTCTGCTTTTATTTTTTCTCTATTTATATCATTTGAAATTACTATATTATCTTTAATTGTATCATTTGAAATTACTATATTATCTTTAATTGTATTATTTGCTTTAATATTATCTACTTCATTACTAATAGTTATTCCTTTTATTTTTTGAATATTTGTTTGTATTTTATCAGGTTCTATATTTTGTTTTATTATTTGTTTTTCAGTATTTATTTCTGGTAATATATTAAAAATCATCCTAATTTTTTCTTCAATTTTATTCTTATGATCTACTTTTCATCACCAAGTAGTCATTTTACCATTATTTGTTTCATCAATTTTTATTTCAGCTGTATCATTCGTTCATGAAACAGTATTTGATGTATCATAAATTATCTTTATATCACTTATTTCTAGAGCAGAATTTAAAGATATATTATCAGTTTGTTCATATGAATATGATGAATCAATACTTACTCAAAAAGAATACTTTAAATCAATATATTTCATATATTCATTCATATTAAACAATATTACTATAGTGGCAACAAATGCAATACTTAAATATCATATCATATTATCTACATGAGTATTATGAGCCTTGTTTAACTTATGACTTATAATTATTAGTGATTTATTTTTTAAATAGTTTAAATAATTCAATCATAACTTCATATTGTATTTTATTTTTGTTTTTAGTTTTAACATAATTTATGCATTTATTTTATAAATATTTGGTCAATTAATATGTATTGACTATTAATATATTTATATTTTAACATATTTAGTTTAGTTTTTGCAAATATTTGACATATTAAAATAATATTATTTAATAATAATTGACAAACATAAATAATTATTTACAATTTATATATCTTTTTTCCAAAAAATCTTAGGAGTTTAATATGAAAACAGTTGCAAAAACACTGGTACACATGCATTTACCACAAACAGCTCATATAAAAGATAACATTGAAAAGCTTTATAAGCTTTTCAGAGTAAGAGCACTTAAAAAAAGCAAAAACAAATATGTGGATAAGAGTGAGAATCCAGTTTTGATGATTTTGAACTTCAATCATCCTATATTTGATGCTCAAGTCGGTGTCATAGTTTCTCACAAGTCTTTCAAGCAAATAATGAATGACAAAGATGAAGAGATAGGATTCAGTGTAGAAATATTTGTACCATTTAGACATGAAGTACAGGTTCTAACAGTTTACAAAATCGGTAAAGCATTCATCGAAGACAAGGATGAGCTTGAAAAAGCATTGCAAAAGAAACATGGATATAGAGATAAAAAAACAAAAATAAAATAATAAAAAGAGGACAAAAAAGCGAGATTTTTTAAAATCTCGCTTTTTTATTTATGTTGTACCATTTCTAGATATTTTATCATTCATCATTTTGTCGGATATTCACCATTTATACATGCTAAACACATCTTTTTAACATCTACTTTCAATGCATTTATTAATCAATTAGTAGTTATATATTTTACACTCTTTGAATTGAAATACTCTGCTAAATTATTTAGTTCATCTTGTGTTGGATTATTTGTATTTTTGAAATAATGTCTTGTTATTAATTCAGTTGTAGTTGGAATATTCATAGCATAAAAACATGGATGAGTAATAGGCGGACTAGGTATTCTGATATGCACTTCACTTGGATTGTAAAATTCTATAAAATCTTTTATTAAATTGCTCATAGTCGCTCATCTAACAATACTATCATCTATTATTACTATTTTTTTTCATTCAATTATATTTCTTAAATTGGGATTAAAAATATATTTTCTCTTTATTTTTTCTTGTCTTTCTTCTGTACTTGAGATAAATGTTCTATTTATTTTTGGATTTTTTGTAATAGCTCAATTCAAATGAGTCAAATCAAGAGTTTCTGCAAATCATTCAGCACAGTCAAATGAACTTTTTGGTACATCTATTACTATTGTATTTTCGTTATCAAATAATTCTGTTTCTTCATTTGCAAGCTCTTGTCATAAACAATACCTCAGTAGATTTGACGACTGATTTTTTACTTTTGTTCTTGGATCAGCGAAATAAACTGTTTCAAAAAAACAACTTGATTTATTATTTTTTCATTTTAGATTCATTTTTTTCTCTTTTATTTTTTTTGTTTCTCCATCTATTTCTACCAATCTACCTGTTTTTAAAAACTCATAATCATGAACTCATACTTTGTCCAAAGCTGCACTTTCACTAGATAAATAAAGTTTTCAATCTCTTACTCACCAAGCAAGAGGTCTAAATCACCATCTATCTTTTGAAAAAGCCATACTTCAGTCCTTAGATAATAATACTAGATTACATGCTCAGTCTATTTTGTTATTTACATATTCTAGTATTTTCTTTAGATTTGTTTCTCATCATTTTACTTTTGATAAAATCATATGCTTTAATACATTTGTATCTAGTAAAGGGTATTTGAATTGTATATTGTCTGATATTTCTAGCTCTTTTGCTAATTCTGGTGCATTTACGATATTTCAGTTAAATGCAAATGCCATACCATTTTTTAAATGTGTGAATTCAAAGGGTTGCAAATATTCGTGTCATATTTCTCATCATCCACTAGTAGAATATCTAGCGTGTCAAATAATAGCAATTACATGACCATTTACTTCATCTATGATTCATTTAGTGCTATTATTTAAATCATTGAATTTAAATGTTTCTATTACTCAACTTTGAGTCAATGCTGATAATCAATATCAATCTTGTCATCTATTTTTGTTTCATTTTAACAAATTTATTGATAATTCTCACAGATTTTCATTTCTTCAGTCTAGTGAATAAACTCATACTATTCAACACATAATTTGGTGTATAATTACTATAAAATTAGATGTATAGTTTATATGGATAATAAGCCTAAAGTCAATTTAAAAATTTATATTTTTTTTGTAAAACATTTATATATGAGTATATTAAATATTAGATTATTATTTAAAGATTAAAATAATTATTAGATTATGAAAATGATATTTGTTACTGGTTGAGTTATTTCATGATTATGAAAGGGGATAACTTCAGCTTCTATTTGAAAGATTTTACAAGCTAGTGGTTACAAAGTAAATATGGTGAAAATGGATCCATATTTACAGATAGATGCTTGAACTATGAGTCCATATGAGCATGGTGAAGTATTTGTGACAGATGATTGATGAGAAACTGATTTGGATATATGAAATTATGAGAGATTTTTATGAAAGAAATTTTATAAAGATAATAATATAACAACAGGTAAAGTATATCTAGATGTTATTACAAAAGAGAGAAGATGAGATTATTTATGAAAAACAGTACAGATAGTACCACATGTAACAGATAATATAAAAGATAGACTGAAATATATAGCAGGATTTTCTGATATTACTATAGTAGAAGTATGATGAACTGTTTGAGATATAGAGAGTTTGCCTTTTTTGGAAGCTATTAGACAGATGAAAAAGGATTTATGAGATGAAAATATCGCATATATTCATCTAGCACCATTATTACACTTGAGTTATTCAGGTGAAACTAAAACTAAGCCAATTCAACACTCAGTTTCTAAGCTCAGAGAGTATTGAATAACACCAAATATATTAGTTTGTAGAACTGAATATTCTATGGATAAATCAATAAAAGATAAAATATCCTCTCTTTGTGATATACCGGAAGAAAACATAATAGAATCTGTAAATGTAGATTCAATATATGAAATACCATTAGTATACAAAAAACAAAATTTAGAAAGAGTATTAGAAAAAAAATTAAATCTAAAGAAAAGTATAGCTAATCTAGATAATTGGGAAAGACTGACAAAAAATATCATATCACCAAAAAACAAAGTAAGTATTGCAATAGTATGAAAATATACAGAATTCATAGATACTTATCTAAGCTTGAAAGAGTCACTTATACATTCATGAGCAAATCTAAATACAAAAGTAAATATTACTTGGGTAGATTCAGTTAAATTGGAAGATAAAAATATAAATGCATCAGATTATTTTAATAATTTGAAAAATAATTGAGAACTAGATGGTATGATTGTAGCATGATGATTTGGTAAAAGATGAGTAGAGTGAAAAATATTAGCAATACAATTTGCTCGTATCAATAATTTACCATTTTTATGAATATGTTTATGATTGCAATTATCAGTGGTAGAATATATGAGAAATGTATGAAATCTAAATTGAGCTAATTCTACTGAATTTGATGCAGATACTATCTATCCAGTAGTGGATTATATGTCATGACAAAAGGGTATAGATATGTGATGAACAATGAGACTTGGAAGTTATGATGCATTTTTGAAATCATGAAGTCTAGCAAGTAAGCTATATAATGCAAAAATAATTTCAGAAAGACATAGACATAGATATGAGGTAAATCCAGAATATCATGAAAAACTAGAAGAATTATCAATGAGTATATCTTGAAAATCACCGGATTGAAAACTAGTAGAATTTGTGGAAATACCGACTCATAAGTTTTTCATAGCCACACAAGCACATCCAGAATTCAAATCTAGCTTGGAAAAATCTCATCCTTTGTTTGATTGATTAGTGAGGGCGAGTATGAAAAGTTAAAGAATATCTAGTATAACAGACCACTCACCTAACCACCTCCTTACTAAGTAGGGGGGAAGAAAAAATAAGATAAATTTGATTTTGGTATTAATAAAAATAAAATACAACTACTTAAAATACATTACTATTCCATCCTTGTCCACAGGATACCTCCCTTCTGGCATAAATTCTTCTTTTAAAATAAAAGGAAGGAGGTTCAAGATAGAATATAATATTTATTTATTTGATAAATTAATTATGGCAAAAACATATATAGATTGAACTACTTGTAAAGCAGTAAGCTGACAATTTGGAGAATTTTTTAATATGAGTTTTAATATTGAGAAATTGAAACAATATGCAAATGAAAAATGATATATAAATATGACTATGAGTAAGAGAAAAGAACCAGGTCAATATGGTGATACTCATTATTTTGTATTAAATGAATGGTCTCCAGAAGGAGGAAGTGCTAATAATAACCAAGCACAAAACAATTCAAATTATAGTTCAAATGATTCTGATATATCTGTAGAAGATATTCCGTTTTAATGAAAAAAAAGCTAAAGATTTAATCTTTAGCTTTTTTTGTTTTTCTTTTTAAATTTAAATATTTTCAATATATCAAGTCCTCATTTTTTCTCTGCTTTTTTAATTTGCTTATTTTTTGTGTTACCAATATCTGTAATTAATTGCTCTACTTTTTCTTTTACCTTATCTGTTACTTCATTTAAAACAATATTTTCTACGTCTATTGATGACAAAAAATATTGTAAAAATATTGCTCAACTCATCTCCATTTTACTGGTTTCTTTTCATTCTCTAGTATGTGTAAATTTTACTTCTATTGTTTGGTTTTTTTCTCTAATATTTATCTTGTTTATAATTATTTCATCTCATACTAAGAAAAAATTTTTTTTATTTTTTAGGTAATCTTTTTGCATAGTTATTGGAGTGAAATCCTTTTCCAATGAAAATTGAAATCATTCTCATAATTTTACTAATGTTTTTTCTATAGCACATTTATTTAAATCTATATTGTGGGACTGAGGCTTATTCATATATTTTATTAAGATCTAATAACTATTTATTATTTACTATAACATTGTATACTATAATACTTATAATAATATTTATTTTTTTGTCAATAGGAATATATCATAACTCTATCCTATGGACAAGGGTGAGTTATGATATCTTTTTAAAACTAATCTTGTAATTGAAATGTAAATTCATAAAATATATGAGTTATTTAATAATAAATATAATATGATAGTTACTGATATCTTGGAAGAAAAATTTTATAATGCAGCAAAAAATATATTAATATCTAATTTAAGAGTAAATGAACCTGAATATATAAATCATAAAATAGTATTTGTGTATGATTTGTATTCTCTATTATCTACTAAATTATCTAATGGCTATATAAAAGCATTATATGAACTGGATTTATGAATATCAAAAAGAGAAATAGAAATAATAAACTTTTCAGAAATAGATAATCAAGAATTAAAAAATAAATTATTATCACTAAGTGAGTGTTCAACAGTTGTTTTGGTTCAATCTACAGATTTTAGATTGGATGATTTTCGTATTAGATTGAATCTACATAATGCTTGAGTATGATGTTTGGAACACAATCATTTACAATATATAAAAGATGATGAAATAGAGAATTATGCAGATGCATTAGAATACAAAATGCCATATTATGAGTCTATAGCAAATTATTTGAAATCATTATCAGACAAAGCAAATACGATGACTTTTATCTGTCATGATTGAAGTAAACTAGAAGTATCTGGAGGTTTTGAAGATATGAAACAAAATACTTGAAATTATGAATGAAAAAATAGATGAGCTACTTTTCCTATTTGAGAATGTTTTACTGAAGCTAAAATATTTGATAATTTAAATGGTGAATTAAGTATTTATGCTTATCCTGATGACAAATTGCAGGTACAAATAGTAGAACCATTTAAAATAAAAATAGAGAAGTCATTTATTACATATATAGACCCAAATTGTCCAGAAGAATATAAGAAATTGATGGAAAAAATATCTATTTGAGAAGATAATGAGATAATGGTGAGAGAATTGTGATTTGGACTAAATAATTGAATCTCAAAACAAAAAAAACTATCAGATGTTAATGCATTTGAAAGAGTAGCTTGATTTCATTTATCACTTGGTAAAAAACATCAAATATTTAGAAAAAAACTGCACAAAGATGTAACTCAGAGATACCATATAGATATATTTCCTGATATTAAAGAGATTTATATAGATGAGGTTTTAGTTTTTGAAAAAGGTGAGTACTTGATATAACCCATCCCCCTGCGGGTACTTCCCTTGAAAAGGGAAGAAAAATTAACTTAATTATTATTTAAAATATCTTCCCTTTTCAAGGGAAGTGGCCTTTAGGCCGATGGGTTATTTTAGTAGCTAAAAATTAATTTGATAAATAATTAAGTTCAATATAATAAAATTAATATTTTATAAAAACAACTATGAAGTCAAAGATAAATATAATATTAGCAGAGATAGAAAAGAAAAGAGAAGAGCTAAAACATGAGTATTTTAAACTGATGGATAGATATGGTTTTACTATTAAATGATGAAAAATAGTATTCAATACAGATGCTATAATAAAAAATAAAAAACAAAGAAAATCCATATGGGAAACAATTTTTACAGCTCAGATTAGAGAATTGATTTCTATGCCATTTATATATATAATGATTATTCCTGCAATATTTTTAGATTTTATGCTTTTTATGTATCAACAAACAGCATTTAGATTGTATAGAATTCCTATTGTGAAAAGGAGTCAATATATGATAAATGATAGAAAATCATTGGATTATCTAAATTTTATTCAAAAAATTAACTGTATGTATTGTTCATATTTCAATTGACTTATGTCTTATGCAGTAGAAGTAGCTGGTAGAACAGAGAGATATTGGTGTCCAATAAAACATGCAAAAAAAATGTCATGATGACATCCATGGCAGAAATATTTCTCTGATTACGGTGATCCAGAATGATTCAAAGAAACATTTAGTAATCCAGACAAAGTAAAAGATTATTATAAATAGAAAAAAATCATAACTCACCCTTGTCCATAGGATTCAGGATAGAGTTATGATTTTTTTATCCCAAATATTTCCATAGAATTCTGAAATATTTCTTCACTGCAATCAGTTCACCTAAGTTCACTGATTTTTTCTATTACATATTTCGTGTATAGTGCTTCATTTTCTTCTCTTCATCTAAAAGGTGTTGGTGTCAGATATGGACTATCAGTTTCTGCTAATATGTTTTTTAGTGGAATATTTTTTGCTGTTTCTTGTATATCGTGAGCATTTTTAAATGTAACAATTCATGAAAAACTTATTTTGCAGTTAGGAGAGAATTCTATCAATTTTTGAGCATATTCCAAGTCTTCACTATAACAATGAAATATGAAATTTTTGAAATCTGTTTTTTGTAGTATTTTTAATACATCATTTTTTGATTCTCTATTGTGAATTATTATTGGTAAACTTAATTCTCTTGCTAATTCTATTTGTGCTATGAAAAACAATTCTTGTTGTCTTTTTAATATATCCATTTTTTCTGTAGCCTCTTTCTCCTGAAAAGGAGAAGAGAATTTAGCCGAAGGTGTATCCTTTGGACAAGAGTGAGGTTTTAGTTCTTTTTCCATCCAATAATAATCTAGTCAACATTCTCATATTGCTACTATTTTTCATTTGTTTTCTAGGTACACTTTTCTCATTTCATTTATGGTTTTTTCTATAACTAAACCATCAATATCACAAGGATGAATACCTATACTTGCAAATACTCAATCATATTTATTAGCTATTTCTAAAGCTTTTTTATTTTTGTTTAAATCTGTTCAAATTACTGTCATATATATTCATCAATTTTCAAAGAAATTTCTGATAGTTTCATCTGTATTTTTTATATGATTTAAATGTGGGTGACAGTGGGTATCAAATATTTTCATTTGTTATTATTAATAATAAAACTCCCCCTAAATAAGTTACTTATTTCTTCTCCCCCCTTCAATTGAGGGGAAAATGAGCGTAGCGAAAGGGGGAGTTGTAGTTTTTTTTAAAATGTTATTCCTGATGTTGATAGCAAGAATTGTCATTTATTAGAGTCTGTAAAATTAGCATTTACTATATTTATATTTTCAGATTTTTCTTCTTTTTTACTTGTTACAATTTTTAATATTCTTTCTCATCTAGTTATATTTTTTGCTTTGTCGGTACTTAAAATAATTGTTTTAATTCATTCTTCATTTCATAAATTTGCTATTTCTCAGAGTTCAGATCTGATCTCTGATATACTTACATTATCAGGATTATATATCAGACTTAATGATAAAACATCTAGATTATTCATATTTTTATTTGCTACTAAAAATAACTCATTATCTATTTTTTGTAAATATAAATCTGCTTTTTCTTCTCATACTTTAGAGTTTAAAATACTTGTTTTCAAACTTTGTCATATATTTGTAGAATCTATAACAAAAAAATTTAAAAATATAGCCAAAATCAAACTAGCTAAAATTATATTTATATTTGTCATCAATTTATGATTTTGATATTTTTTTATGAAGTCTTTCATTTTGGATAGTTAAAAATTATTACTTTATATTATAAATACAAATACTTATATTACAACTAGTATTTACTATTATCAATTGACTAAAAATACTATTTTATGTTTAATATATCTTATTCTATCAATCAATGATTTTCTAGTGTTTCTATTTGAGTAATATTTAATATTTTACTTAGCTCATCTCTACCAACTTCTCTTAGTTTTTCTACATTTCAATACTTGTTTAATAATTTCTTTCTAGTTTTTGGTCAGAATCCAGGTAATTCTTCTAATATATTTTTCTTCATAGCTTTTATTCTATTATCTCTGTTGAAAGTAATTGCAAATCTATGAGCTTCATCTCTGATTTTTTGTATCATTCTCAATTCCAAACTGTCTTTTTTCAACAATATAGGATTTGATTCACCAGGTAAAAACAATTCTTCTTCTCTCTTAGCAATTCACACTACTTGAATCATTTTATCCCCATCTTCTCTAAGGAGAGTGGTTAGGTGTGAGGTAGAAATTATTTCTACTACACTACTTAGTTGTCATTTTCAACCATCAATTATTATTAAATCTGGTAAATTATTGTACTTTTCTAGTTCTTTTAATCTTCTAGTCATTACTTCTCTCATAGAATTGAAGTCATCTATTTTTCATGCAGATAGTGATTTAATCTTTAATTTCTTGTATTTTGAAGTGTTACTTTTTCAGTTTTCTAATATACTACGACTTGCAACAGTATGATTTCCAGAAATATGTGAAATATCATTACATTCAAATATAATATCTTTATTTATTTGTTTATATCATAATATTTCTAATAAATTTTGCATAGTTTTCTTCGTAAATCACTTTGTACTTAGTGATTCCATATGAGATTTGTATGCATATTCATAAATATTTTTGTAACATAGGTCCAATAATTCTTTTTTTACTCATATTTGTGGTGATTCTATTTTTATTTTTTGTAACAACTCGTCTTTTTCTATATCAATATTTATAGGTAATAATATAGTTGGAATGCTTACTTTTTCTTCAGAGATAACTAATGGTGCAATTATGTAATTTTCTATGAAATTTTTGATTATTTCATTGTTATCTTCATCAAGCTTATTTTCTATATCATAATTATAATATCCTGTTATTTTTCAGTCTATTATTTCTATCATTCAAATATGGAATTTATCAAATTTTTCTACGAAATTTATTACATTATAGTTACCAGTAACTCATTCTCTAACTATTTGAGTTTCTTCTAGAATACATATTGATGCTAATTTTTCTTTGATTTTTTGTGCTTCTTCGAATTGTAGATTTTTAGCTTTTTCTCTCATTTTTTCTTCTAGTGATTGCTTTATTTTGCTTGTATTTCAGTTTAAAAAATCCTTTATATTCTCTAGTATTTTGTGATAATCAGACAATTTATAATCATTTCTAAATATATATTTATCTAGAGTATAACTATTTTTTGACTTAAAAAAATTATGCTCTCATACTCAGTATCAAAACACAGTTTTTAATATTTTTAATATATTTGTTACATAATATGTGCTTGTATACGGTCAAAAATATACTTCTTTTTTTATGTTATTAGATTTTTTATAGTTAGCTGATTTAAATCTAGTTTTTATTACTTGAGGATATTCTTCATCCGTGATTTTTATATATATATGATTTTTACCATCTTTCATCAATATATTGTATTTTGGAAGATGTTTTTTTATGAGAGTTGTTTCCAAAATCAGGCTTTCAGTTTCATTATTCGTAACTATTGTATCTATATTGCATATTAGATTTACCATTTTTTGTTTGGCAAAATTAAGCTTTGATTTACCATTAAAATATGAATTAACTCTAGATTTTAGATTTACCGATTTTCAAACATATATTATATTATCATTTTTATCCATGAATTTATAAATTCATGGTGATTTAGGAATTTGATTAAGAATTGTTTTTATATTTGACATAATATATTTTATTTATTATAATATGAAATACATTATTATTTTTATTACAATATGGAGGAATTAATAATGAATATCTTAGAAATAGATATGAGCTCATCTACTGAATCAATGTTTTTCACTTTAGGTTTAATTACTTTAATTTTATCAGTATTACTATTTGTTTTTGCAATTCAAAGATTGAGGTACGGAACAAGTGGTTTTAAGTATTCAGATATAAATGAAAGAAGTAAGCAGGATAGAAAAATAAGGTTCAAATGTCATTTTATGTGGTCTATAGTTTTTTTAGGAGTTGCAATTATGACAATAACAATATTCTTTTTAAGTAAATAGAGTATTGTTTTAAAATTGGTTGATATTAATATCAACCTTTTTTTATCTCAAATCAAGAGTTCATTTATTTAATTCTATTTCTTCTATTGCTCTTTCTATCTCTCTTTGTTTTTCACTTTTTGTCATTTTTCTATCTAAATAATTTTCTACTACTCATCATAATGCATCCATAATAATATCAAATTTATCATCTGGTATTTCTTCAACTGTTGCTTCTTCACTTGCTGTTTCAATTTTGTTAACTCATTTGTATGGATTAGATGAATTTTCTAAAAGTAATATATCATCTCACATTTTATGTATTATTAGATTTCATTTTCTTAACATTTTATCATATAATCATCACTGTTGAACTTCTAATCATTCTATTTTATCATATGTTACTGATTCAGTTATAGTTTTGAATAATTTCCAGTTTAATTTTACAATTCATATATTTGTTAATATCCACACATCATTATACCAGTCAAAAATATCATAAATAAATTTAATAAATATTATTATTAAATATATTTCAAAATACATAAAATTAATAAATTCTTGAAGTCTTACTGATACATAATATAGAAAAGTAGGAAGAAATAACCATAAACTCATTCATAAAAATAATTTACTAAATATTTTTATGAAATGAACATGTATTACTCACTTTATTTCTTGTCATTCAGGGATATATTTAGAAAAAAATTTAGTTTCAAATTTATTCATAGTGAAAAGATTAATAAATTATTAACCCTAACCTGAATCCTTTCCCTTAGATAAGGGCAAGGGGCTACATATAATTGATCCTCTTTCCCCTGATAAGGGGAGAGAATTTATCGTAGTGTATCCCTTTAGGGACAAGTGAGAGGTATTCTATTCTTTTTATTTCAACTCAAGCATTATTGGACAGTGGTCACTTCAATGTTCTTCTGTTAGATAAGTTGTATCTAGTATTTTATCTATAAATCAATTATTTACTACAAAATAATCTATTCTCCATCAAACATTTCTAGGTCTAGCTCATGCTCTGTATGACCACCACGAATATGTATCAGTTTTACTAGGGTATTTATATCTAAATGTATCTATGTATCAATTATCTAATAATTCTCATACTTTTGCTCTTTCCACTGGTAAAAATCATATACTATTTTCATTTTCTTTTGGTCTTGCTATATCTATTTCAGTATGACAAATATTGAAATCTCATGTTAATACTATATTTTTTCACTCTTTTACCAATTTATTAGCATATGATATAATATGGTCATAAAATTCTAGCTTATAATCTACCATTTCTGTTCCATCAGCTCTAGTTCAACCATTAGGATAATATCAATTAAGTAAGACAAAATTATCAAACTCTACTTCAGTTATTCTGCCATCTTCGTGAAAATGTTCAATTTCTCAAAAATGATTTTTTGTATCTAATACTTTTAATTCTTGTTTATAAAATATAGCTGTACCAGCATAACCTGCTCTTGTTCAAGTGTGCCATACATATCTATATCACTCTAATCATCCTAATTCTTTTATAAATTGGTCTTCAAAAGCTTTTGTCTCTTGAATACATAATATATCAGGAGAATATTTTTCCACAAATTCTTTAAATCATTTTTTTGCAACTGCTCTAATTCAGTTTACATTCCAAGAAATTATTTTCATTTTATGTTTAATTATTATATATTTTTTTTATTTTAATCTTTGAATATAAAAAGTAAAGTTTTCTATATTTTTTCTCTTGAAAATAATAATAAATATGTATAATATGTCTACTAAATTTTAGAAATATAATGTATAAAAAATGACAAGTGAAGAAAAAAATAAAATAGAGGAACAAGATATTGTAAATGAAATGGAACAAGAATTAGAAAATATTGTAGAAAGTACTTGAGAAGATTCAGAAAATGATATAGGAGAAAATTTTAATGATAACAATACTGAAGATATTATTATTGAAAATGAATCAGATATTAATATTGAATCACAATCAGATAGTAAGTGTAAAGAAATGCTAGCTAGAACTATGGCTGATTATGAAAATTTTAAAAAAAGAGTAGAAAGAGATAAGATGGATATGATATTCTTTTTGAAATCTGATATATTTAAAAAAATACTTCCTAGATTGGATGATTTGGAAAGAATATTAAAAAATACTCCAGATGATATGAAAATATGAGTTTTATATGAATGATTGGTTTCATTGGAGTCAAAATTTCAAAAAGATATTGAAAATTTAGGAATTAAGTCATTTGTTTCTATTTGATCTACTGTTGATCCAGATAAACATGATGTTATGACTACTGTTCCAGGGCAACTAGAAGGTATTATATTTGATGAATTTGAAAAATGATATATGCTTTGAGATAGAGTTTTAAGACATGCAAAAGTAGTAGTTTGAGCATGAAATTAGTATTTAAATATACAAAATAAGGAGTAGTCAATAGTAAAAAACTTGTATTATGCAAATTTTTCATATAATGTCTCTACTTATTTTGTATATAAATTGTTATGAAATCCATAAAGAGTGTTTTATTAATACTCATATCCTCGTTGATATATATATTATTTTGACTAGAAGTTTATGCAACTAGTTCTATATCCGAAAATGAAAATATAATATTTTCTTGATCCGTCGAAGATATAATTATTGATAATTCAAATAAAATTTTATCTGGATCGGCCACGACTGAATCTGTCTCGCCCAATACAGATGTAAAGGAAGAAAATAATTCAAATACTTCAAAAGTATTGGATAAATTATTGAAAAAAAAGATTGAAAACTGAATTTCAAATCAAGACACGACTTGAACTGGAATATCAGTAGAGCAAAAATTAATAGCATTAAATGAGGATTCTTCACAAATTAAAGAAGTTGATATAATTAATAAATTAGAAACAAAAGAACCAGTAAATGATGTAAGATATTTTATTGTAACTGCATATTATTCACCTATGTCAGGACAAAAAACTTATATTACTTGATCTTATGCATGAGATGTAAGATTGAACTGAGAATGAAGACATACGGCTTCATGAAAAAAAGTTTTTGATTGATTATTAGCTGCACCTTCTAATTATAAATTTTGAACCAAAATAGAGCTTGAATGAATGTGAGTTTGAGAAGTTTCAGATAGATGATGAGCTATCGTGAATTCTTGAATTTCTTGAAATAGTTTTGATAGAATTGATGTATGGATGTGATACTGAGATGAATGACTATACAGGGCTTTAAAATGGTGAAAAAGAAAAGTAATGTGAAAAATAGTACCTTCTACTAGACAGTTATCAATGGATTTTGCAGGAACAACGATATTAGAATATTGAGATTTAGTTGTAGATGCAAAAAAACCAATTGAAAATGATGTGATAAGATTACAGAATTTATTAACAGAAGTAAAAATTTATAATTGAGTTATAGATTGAAAATACGAAAGTATAAAAGATGTGTTAATTAAATATCAAGTAGAAAATAATATAATTAGTTCTGAAGATGATAACGAAGCAGGTTATTTTTGAACTAAAACTTTAGCAGTACTTAGAGAAGAATTTTGATCAGATGTTTTTAAAACAAGAGATAATAAATTGGATGATGATTTAACATTGTCTACAGAAATAAAAGAAAAATTAAATTTATTAAATAATAAAGTAAGTTTATTAATTGATAATAAATTTTGAAAAAATACACCAAAATCAATTGAATATAGGGAAAAATTAAGAGAATTAATATTAAGACAGACAAAAAAAACCAGAAATGAGACTAAAAAGAATCAATTAAAGTATTTAGTATCAGTTTTGTAAGGGAAAAATTATTATAATCCACCAAACCCTCCTTTAATACTAAAGGGGGAAAAGACCTAAAAAAAGCAAAAATCTTAATAAAAATGGCTTCCCCCGCTTAAGCGGGGGAAGCTGTCCGAAGGACTGATGGATTATTATCAATAATATAATCAATAATAAAAAACACAGAAAGTCAATATCAATAATTAGCTTATTGGCTTTTTTTGTGATAAAATTAATTTATAGATTTATCCTTAACCATAATCCTTGGTATAAAATATATACTTAAGGTAAACAAAACTATGAAAAAAACAATATCCCTATTATTAATAATAACAATTTTATTACCTTTTTTTAGTGTAGATACTTTTAGTGAAAATGATGAATGATATTTTGTAGTTACTGCATATTATTCTCCATTACCAAACCAAGAAACATATTTAACAGGTGATTATACTTCTGAAAAAAGATTAAATTGACAATGAATAAGATGAGCTTCTTGAAAAGAGGTGTTTTCTTGAATGCTTGCTGCACCAAAAAATTATGCTTTTGGTACAAAAATATATATAGAATGATTATGAGTTTGAGAAGTAGCTGATAGATGATGAGCAATTGTAAATGCATGAAAAAGATGATATGAACATGATAGATTAGATGTTTGGGTTTGATCATGAGATGAATGACTAAAAAGAGCTTTGTATTGGTGAAAAAGAAAAGTAAAATGAAGAATAGTAGAATCAAATTCTAATATTTCTTTGGATTATAATATTATTTCTTCTCCTAACTGGGCTACTAATTGATTAAGAAAAATTTCAAATGTATTTAATGTATGATTATGAAAGGGGAGTGATGTATGAATGGTAAAAAAATTACAAAAATTACTAAGTGAAGTTTGACTATACAATTGAGAAATAGATTGAATTTATAATAATAATGTAATAGATGTTGTTTATAATTTTCAACTTGAAAATGATATAGTTCAAAAACAAACTGATTATGGTGCAGGTTATTGGGGTAAAAATACTAGAGATTTATTTTTAAAAGAATACCTGAATTGAGATATTAATAATAAGCCAGTAGTAAAAGATAATAAACCTATAACTCGTCCACAGGATACAGCTTCGGATAAATTCTCTTCCAGCTTAAGCTGGAAAGAGGCTACAAATGTAGAACAAAAGAAACCAGTAGTACAAAAAGTAGAAGCAAAAACTACTGATATATTAGATAGAGCTATTTCGTGAGTAGAAGATATAAAAAATCTTCAAACAATATTAAAAGAAATGTGATTGTATAAATGAGATATTAATTGAAATAATAAAGAACTAACTAATATAATTTATGATTATCAAATTTCTAAATGAATTGTTACTTGATTGAATTCTCTATGAGCAGGTAATTATGGCCCAAAAACTAGAGCTAGTCTAAGAGTATCATACAATGAATTTTTAGCAAATAAAGAATTAGCTAGATTGGAACAAGTTAGAATACAAGAAGAAGCAAAAAAAGCAGAACTAAGAAAACAAGAATTAGAACAAAAATATAAAAAATTGGAAGAATTATCATTAAAAAAAGCTCAAGAAAAATTAGCTACAATTGGTAGTCCAAAATTTGGTGAAGTATCTAGTAATGTTAGAAATTTACAATTAACACTTAAACAGTTATGATTTTTTGACCAAAAAGATACAGCTATCTATGGTGAGAAAACAAAAGAAAGCATATTTGCATACCAAGTATCTAGAAACTTAGTATCTAAAAAAGATGATTTATGAGCATGAATGATAGGTCCTAGAACATTAGAAACTCTAAAAAAAGATTTAAAAAGTCAATTTTTACAAGAATTAGCAATTAATCAAGGTATAAATACTAAAGAAATAGCTGTAATTGTAGTAGAAAGAATGTAGATTAATGATAATATATTTTTATTCTAAATAGGTGATAGTTAACTATCACCTATTTTTTATTATGTAACTACTCAGTAACGAAAAAAATCATACTAAAATTTAGTATGATTTTTTTTAATTTAAACAGAAAAAGAATTTTCATTTTATAGCTTGTTTTAATGATAGTAAAATATTTCTATTCTGTTTTTTCATAGTTTCAATAA
>JAUXPL010000050.1 GCA_030683605.1 Candidatus Altimarinota bacterium | reverse complement strand
TCAGCTATATGTGATTACTGTTACTTCACTTGGTTGTGGATAATTTCATGCATCTAGATTATACAATTCTAATGTACTTTTCATTCTTGATAAGTCACTTGTTCTAACACTATCTCTAGCATTACTACTATATCATTGTAGGCTAACAAAAGCTATTGTTCACAAAATCGCTAATATTGTTATTACTACGATTAGCTCTACTAGAGTGAATCCCCCTATCCTGCGGACATCCCACTTGATACGTGTCCAGTCTTTAGCTGGAAGGGGGGCTATTATATTCTTCCCTTTTCAAGGGGAGAATTGAGAGGGGTTCTTTTTTTGTATATTCATAGAAAAATTGTTATTTTTTAAACTATCAAATTATACAAAAAAATCTGAAATAATAAAATGTATTTATTATTTCAGATTTACAAAAAGAGTAATTGTTTTTTAATTAAAAATAACATTGTACGCTAATCTATAATCATATCCTCAATTATCTAGTTTCCATTTAAAAAGATAGTATCAATCTAGATTATAGTCTAATTGTTCTAGCATACTTTCTAAGCTACTAGATTCTATTATATAGTATGATAGCGATGCAATATTTTTATTTTTTCATGATATTGATACTTTTAAATTATCTACTTCAGAATATGTAATAATTGTTTTTAAATCTTCTATATCTATTTTTTTATCTACTTTTATTCAATTATTCAATTTAATTAAATAAGGTTTAAGTAAATTATATCAAGATTTATTGTATTTTGATAATAATAATAATGTTTTTTGATTTATTATTCATTTTCTGAATTCTAAATCTTTATTTTTTAAATATTCTGGAAGTTTATCAAAATCATATCTATTTGTAAAAAATAAATCTTTAGGTAATGAATAATAATAATATTGATCAAATGTTTTTGTTATTGGAATTCATATTGGATCATCAAAAGTGGGGTCATAATAATCATTTCAAATTTTTATCCATGCATGTCATACTTTTGGGAAATCTTGAGCATCTATTACATATCATCTATTCACTTCTACTGAATTAATGTATGAAAAATTTAACATATACTTAAACATTTTTGTGTATCATTCACAAACTCATAATTTATTTTTGAAGCTATCTATTCATGAAAATATTCTATAATCTTCTAATGAGAATGTTTTAGGATACTCTAAATTATTTAATACATAATCATATAATCACTTAATTTTCAAATCTTTTGTTTTTCATTTTGTTAAATTTATACTATCTTGTTTTAATTTTTTGAATAATTCATCAGTTTCTGTATTTAGCTTTTTTTTATCATCTTTTATTTCTTTTAAAAAACTATATTTATCTGATACTCAAAAAATTATATCATCACTAATTAATTTAACTTTTTTGTAATCAATTAAAAATCATAAATTTCAGTCTGATTTAAGAAAAACTATAGAATTTTTAGGATTTATTTTATTGAATTCTAGATCAGACTTTTTTATATTAGTTCATGCCGGAAAAACTAAATGTTTATCATAATTATATGTATACCATACTCAGTTTTCTAAAAAAATATTATGTGAGTTGTATGAGAAATATTTAAAATCACTTAATAATTCATTATTATGAAGTTTTGTTTTTGCTAAAATTTCATCTTGTTCTAATTCGATACTAAAAATATGCTCATTTGAAAGTTTTATCAAATCATAAACCAAATTAATTTGAATTTCATTAAGCTTCTTTTTTGTTAAAATTTCATTTAAATTGTTAGAAAATCATTTAAAATATAATATTTCTTTTTGATTAGTATTTTTAGCACTTATTTTTCTAGCATAATTAGAAAACCATTTTTGTATATCATTATTAACATTTCCAGAAGCATATGTATTATTATTGCTTACAAGAGATATGAATAATAGAATAATTATTAATATTTTTTTCATTTTATATTTTTAATTTATTGATAATGCTTTATTTAACTGATTATCTACTCAATTAGTATTAAAATTTTCTATATCTAGTTCTATTTCAATAGTTGGCTTTATTCAAACTCAATCTATTCAAGTTTCTGTTAATCATGTAAACCATTTTGCAATTGTATATTTTAATATAGAACCATCAATATAGTTTTTTAGTACTTGTACTGATCATTTTCAATAAGTATTTTCTCAAACCAAAACTAAATTAGGGTAGTAATCTTTTAGTGTTCCTATAAGTATTTCTGATGCAGATGCTGTACCAGAATTTTGCAAAATAATTATTTTATATTTACTGAAGTCTATAAAATTATATCATTTAGATGTGTAATTTGTTTCATTATCGTGATATTTAACTACTGCTGTATTTTTTCACTCCTCTACAAAATAAGATAGTATTTCAGCAACTTCAGTTAAATATCCACCTCAATTATTTCTAACATCTATTATTATTTTATTTATATTTTTTTGTTCTTTTATATTAACAAGTGTTTTTTTGAAATCATTTGAAACATTTTCTCAGAAACTTTTTATTTGTATATAATATGTATTATTATTAATAACTTCTGATTCTATATCTTTAATAATTATTCTTTCTCTAATTACTTTTATCTCTTTTATTTCTCAATTTCTATCAATAGTAAGAGTTACTGTTGTGCCAGAAGGTCATTTTATCCATGATATTACCTCATTAAGTGAGTTATCTTTTGTTACTTCTTTTAAATCAACTTTTATAATTTTATCTCATCATTTTAATCATGATTTTTCAGAAGGAGAACCTGGAATTGGAGATATAATTCTTACCTTTCAAGGTTTTTCCATATCTACATAAGCTCATATTCATTCATAATCTCATGACAATCAATCTTGGAAACTTTTACTCTCTAATGGTGGAAAATATACAGTATGTTTATCTTTAGTTCATTCTGCTAATCATGAAATTGCTCATTGTACCATAGTCGCTTCATCTATTTTTTCTTTGTCATAATGCTCATTTGTAATTGTATTATATACATCATTTAATATTTCTAATTTTTGGGTTAAGTTTGAGTTATTATTATCTGTATTTATATTAATATTTTTATTTCATAATATATATGAAACAGTTAAAAAATCATTATTTGTTGTTTTTCTGCTTTGTAATAATTCTTTTGCTTCAGTATTAATAATTGTTATATTAAATATTTTTTCTGATAATTTATAAAAAGTCCAAGCATTTAATTCTTTATTTTTATTTAATTGTATTTTTGGATTTTTTATTAAGTCTAAATACATTAATTTTTGTAATGATTCTTCCAATTTACTTCATTTTACAACATCTTTATAATTTACGTTTATATATTTATAACTTTCAGGAATTCAAGTATAATAATCAGCAAAATAATTAAAAATATCTCAAATATTTACTTTTTCATGCACTATATTAGTAATAGTTATTTTATTTCATATATTTTCAGATGCATATGTTGATACAAAATTTAAACTCAATATAAGAGTTAATATTATAGATGATACAAATTTATTCATTATTTATTATTAAAAAATATAATTATCTTTTTGGTATATTAGCTTGATATCAATCAAAAACTCAAAAAGGATATGTAACTCACAAAAAAATTAAACCTAATCATATAAGTAGTAATACAAAATATGTTCATCAGTTTCACAAATAGTGTTCTGCCCAATAAAAATTCCCTGTCCAAGACTTAACAACTTTTCTATATTTTATTATATAATATCATGATGTTATGAAAAATATAGAATAAATCAATTTTACTATCATTATTTTATTAATTATTTTTTAAATTAATACACAAATCTTTAATAATCATATAGCTAAAGCCATCTGTTGATTATATGATTTTTCCTACATATCAACAGAATGCTTTAGTTTTCTGTTATTATTATTTTTTTATTCATTCTATCAATGTTCAAGTTCAATTTATTCAACTATTATTTAATATATCAGTTGCCATATCTTTTGCTACTGGTCTAATCATTTCTCATAATATTTTTGATACTTCTTTAGTTAGTTCTTGTTTATTCATTCAGTGTATGTAAGTAATATACAAAAAAATTGTAAATCAAAAGACTGTTAATTTTAAGCACAAATTAAAAATTCTATTTCTTTTTTGAGCTTTTAATTCCCTGTATATAAAATCTAATTTATCTTCAGCCATTGTTATATAATTAAAAATTATTTAGCATATTTCCAGCTAGTTCATTCTCAGAAATCCACTTTTAGAATTATTGGTTTATCTATTAGTACATTTTGCATTATTGATTTTATTTCTTTTTTTATTATTTCTTCTTCTCCTGGATAGACATCAAAAACTAGCTCATCATGTACTTGCATTATCATTCTTGATTTTAATTTATTATTTTCTAGAAATTCATCAGTTTTAATCATTGCTATTTTTATTATATCTGCACTTGTTCATTGTATAGGCATATTTATAGCTTCTCTTTCTGCTGAGGATTTAACTATTCTATTTAAATCATTTATTCCATTAATATATCTTTTTCTACCAAAATATGTTTCTACATATTTATGTTTTTCACAGAATTTAATAGTATTATCCATGAATAATTTTACATCAGGATATGATTCAAAAAATTTATCAATATAAGATTTAGCATCTTTCATACTTATTCACAACATGCTTGATAGTCAAAAAGAACTTATTCAATATATAACTCAAAAATTTACTCATTTTGCAATTTTTCTCTCACTATTTGTTATAGTTTTATCTGGTAAAATAAATTCTGCTGTTCTATGATGGATGTCTAGTCAGTTCTGAAATGCTTCGAGTAAATTTTTATCTCCTGACATGATAGCTAGAATTCTAACTTCTACTTGAGAATAATCCAGAGCTACTATTTTACCATTATCAAATCTAGATACAAATGCATCACGGATATCACCTGCTATTCAATCAGAGCTAGGAATATTTTGCAAGTTTGGGTCTGTGCTAGAAAGTCTTCCAGTAGTAGTAACTGCTGAATTGTAATTTGAGTGAACAAATCAATTTTCATCCAACATAGCAAGAAGTCATTCTATATAGGTTGATTGTAATTTGCTATAATGCCTATAGTCTACTATTTTTTGGGCTATTGGATAGTCATGTGCTAGTTCTCATAGCACATCTGCTCATACTGAATATCCAGTTTTCGTTTTTTTTCCTCTAGGTAGTGCTAATTTATCAAAAAGTATTTCTCATACTTGCTTCGGAGATTTAATATTAAATTCCATTTCCACTTCATCAAATATACTTTTTTCTAGTCTTTTTATTTCACTATCTAGTTGAAGTCAGATTCATTTCAATCTATCCGCATCTATCTTTACACCATCTATTTCCATTTTTTTCAGTACATGAATAAGAGGTAGCTCTATTTCATTTAATACCCTATCTTCTGTTGTTTTTTCTTCTATATGTTTCTCGTATAATTTATTTGTAATATAAACATCTTCACCTGAATAAATAGCAGCTTTTTTTAGTTCTACATCTTTGAAATTTATCTTGTTTTTATTAGTAATATCTTCATAACTTATCATCCTATATCAGAAATCTTTTTGAGAAAGTTTATCTAGAGATATTCATCTCATTCATGGATTTTTTATGTATTCTCACAAAAGAGTATCGTAAAATTTTGCTGGCATAATTATAGATTAATTTTATTGTTTTGTATTATATTTTTAACTTTGATGTAGTCAATAAAAAAGAGCTTGAGTAACAAAAAAACATTTTACAATCTTGTAAAATGTTTTTTAATTGTGTTATTATAATACTTTGTTATCTAATCTTTCATAGTTGAAAATTTCACTATCTTTGAAAAATCTTTTCAATTCTTCGTTTGCAGTTTCAACTGAATCAGATGCATGCATGATGTTTCCATCAATAGATAATGCAAAATCTCATCTAATAGTTCCTGGTTGAGCATCTACTGGATTAGTAGCACCTGACATAGTTCTAATAGTAGGAACAGCATTAGCACCTCTAATAGCCATAGCAACTATAGGTGAACTTTTCATATATGAAACAATAGCAGGAAAAAATGGTTTATCAGCCAAAAATCCATAATGTTCATTAATCAATGCATCATCTAATTGCATCATTTTCATACCCAAAATAGTTAAACCTTTAGCTTCAAATCTAGCAATAACTTGTCCCATTAAATTTCTTTGTACACAATCTGGTTTTAATAATACTAATGTAGTTTGTAACATGTTTATTATTTTAAAAATTAAATTAGTTGCTTGGATTATACACAAAATATTTTAAAAGCAATTATTTTTTACAAAATAAAAGCCCTGCTTAGCAGGGCTTTAAGGTTTCGAACTCTAATCACAAATTATGCAAATATGCATAAATGGATTATTATTCGCAGATAGTAGAATTGTCAAATGCTTTTCGACGAATACATTCATCTCTGACCAGTTTTTTTACATCAACTTTAAGAGTTTGTGTACCGTCTAGAGCCAGATTTGCCTTATGGTCAGCATTCAGAGCAGTAGTTGTTGCTAGTTTTGCTTGATTTTCTGCTTGATCTGCTTTCTTTTCAGCACGTTTTGCAATCTCTTCTGCTCTTATAGCTATTTCCTCAGCTCTTTTCGCAATTGTTAATGCTTGGCTGTCTGCTGATTTCACCTGTTTTGCAGGTTTTATCACAGCTTTAGCATCAACTTTTGTTGGTTTAGCTGTCTGATTTACAACAGCTACTTTTGTAGGCTGATTTACAACAGCTACTTTTGCAGATTTAGCAGGTTTTTTTGCCTGAGTAACAACTGCAACTTTAGGCTGAATAGCAACAGCTGTTTTAGCTTGTTTTTCAGGTGACTTAGCAATAACTACAGTTTTTGTAACAGGTGCCGCTGCTTTAATCGCTACCACTTTTTCAAGTTTTACAACTTTTTTATCCAGCTCATTTTGACCGGATTGTACAGCTTTGACTTCTTTGTCAAGATCAGTAACCATGCCACTTAGAGTGGTTTGGTTTTTGTTCAGGTCGTTGATAGCACCAGTGTTTTGGTCAAGGTCAGTTTTGAGTGTATCAGTTATCTTTTTTTGACCATCTATTTTTAGACCTAACAAATTGAGATCGTTTTTATAACCCGTATTAATATCATTAATGTTATTTTTTAATAAACTTATTGCTAAAGCAACAATAATGATACAAAATAAAGCATTAAAAATAAAAATAGCAAATCCATTTGTTTTTGTTTTTTCTTCAACCACCTCATCCTTCTTTAATTTTTCCTTTTCAAGCTTTTCTTTTTTATCCATTTGGTCGATTTTTTCCAGATTTTCTTTCAGGACATCAGGTCCTTCATTTATTTCATCTGAATCAAATTCTTTTTTATCAACATTGCTCATTGTATTCTCCTTACTCTATTTGCATGGTTTTGGATTGAAAGTAAGAGGATAATACTTAAAAAATATTAAATGTCAATGTAATTTGGGAATTTAAGTGTTTGAGTGGATTACTAATAGGTAACTACTCAGTAACGAAAAAAATCATACTAAAATTTAGTATGATTTTTTTTAATTTAAACAGAAAAAGAATTTTCATTTTATAGCTTGTTTTAATGATAGTAAAATATTTCTATTCTGTTTTTTCATAGTTTCAATAAAAGATAAAATAGTATCATGCCTACTAATTCACTCTTCACTTCTAAAACAACCAGATACTTTTTTCTTTATTTTATGTGACCTAATAGCTTGTTCACTTGAATTATTATGATGAGGAACATCTTTGTATTTCATAAAAGTAAAAATCATCATTTTATGTTTTTTAAACCTTTTATACAACCTTAATGTTTCTTTTGTTTTTGGTATATTTTCTAACATACTATCTAATCTATCAATATAATATTTTTGTATACTTTCTCTTTTACTTTCATCAAATCATTTTTCCCAAATTATATTTCTAGCTTTTTCTGACTTTAATAATAAATGAATCATATCAAAAGCCCAAGAACTTTTTTCTAGTTCAAGGCAAAATATTAAATCTCTAAGTAAATGAGGATGACACAATTGGTGATCTTTAGATACTGTATTATTTTGTGCAGCAAAACAATCATGAAGCATAGTTCAATTATAATCTTCTCAAAATATATCATATATTACTTGATATGCACGAGACTTTTTTGAAAAATAATAACTTCATAAATCATTTTGCCAAGTCCAACAATACCAATTTTCTTTTTGAACTCTTGTTCATGTTTCGTCAGATCATACCCAATGTTTAGTTTTTATTATTTTCATTATTTCATTTGTATAATTAGATATATTATCCTTTATTTTTGATAATATATTATCTATAGTTCAAGTACTTAATTTTATATCAAGCATATCTTTAAATATGTTAGTTATTCTTTTTTGAGGAATAGAATGACTTACACTTAAATACCCTACAAAAGATTGTAAGTTAGTTCAATACTGAACTGGAGCTTTTATATTATTAGGGTATTTTCATTTTCCTTTATATCCACAACTGCATTTAGTTCACATTAATCTATATTCAATAGTTTGTTTTTCTGTTTTTGAAATATCAATTTCTTGTTTTTTTCATAAAATTATAAATTTAGTGTTTGAATCAAATTTCTTTCCACATTTAAAACATTTTTCAGGTTTACATTCTATTATTTTATCTGGATTATCACTTTGTTTTTCACAACATCAATCATGTCATTTTTGTCATCAAGTTTTATTATTACTTTCTCATCTAAGGCTTTTATTTTTCTTTACTATATCAGTTGAAGGTGCTTTAGAACTATTACTACTATTTTTTTCTAATTTATCTATTTTAGATATTAGTTGAGCAACTAGTCATTCAAGTTGTGATACTTTTTGAGTTAAATTTAATATTATTTTATCTTTTTCTAAACTTTCTTTTTTAAGTTCTTTTATTTCATCTTTTAGTTCAATATTCAACTTTTTTTGATTTTCATACATTGAAGTTTTATTTCTTAAATCAATTTTAAGTTGATTTATTTCTGACATATCTTTCTTTTTCATTTAATATTTTTATTATTTAATTACTATTATTTTTATTATTTAATTACTATTATTTTATTTATTTTATAAGCAATGTAAAGTTTATTTTAAGCCATTAATATATTATACAATATGTTTTTTTTAGTATTTCATAACTATTACTTTTATTCAAAAATAGTAGTAAAAAACTAACGTTTTTAGTACTCTTTTATATTTTTTATGATTTTTCTTTTAAGTTTTCTTATATCATTTTATCTGTCTTATTTAAAGTATTATTCTTGTTTTTACTGTTTTTCTGTCAAGCTAAAATTTCGTTGCTGAGTAGTTACCTAAAAAATATACCAGAAAAAGTACATAGAAAATTATTAAACATATTTGACAGATTAATAGTACAGAATATTAAAATCAAGGCACAAAATGAAAATAAATCATGGAAAGATAAAAAAATATTTATAGAAAATTGATTAGATAAAGTTTTGATACCATTGTCTCAAAGAAAAGCTTCAGATGCTACATTGAGTGTATGAAGATGAACTAGGATAAAGATTAGATTGGAAGATACATTGAGATTGTTTGTATACTGGAAACAAAAGGAATTTAGAACCGATTTAGACCTATCACTTATTAGGTTTGATGAAGATTTAAATTTATTATGACAAGTAAGTTATACGAATTTGCAAGACTGAAAGATAGTCCACTCATGAGATATTCAATCAGCTGAATTTGGTGCAAGTGAGTTTATAGATATAGATTTTTCTGCAATCTTAGACTTGGTTTGAGATAGAAATGAATACAAAACATTTTTTGCAAAAGTTAATCATAAAATATTTCTAAAAAAATGAGAAAAACTAGAAAATGCAACTAGATATTTAGCACCTCAGATTTATAGATTTGCATGAGAAGAATTTGATGAAATTACATGTTATTCATGATGGATGATTAGAAAAGATACATCATCAGAATTTAAAACTTTTGATGCTAAAACAGTACAAAATAAATTTGATGTAAATTGAAAATGATCATATATTTTACCTTTTGTAGTAGATTTATACGAGGAAGAGATTATATTTGTAGATTTATTTATAAATGCACTAAATTCCCAAAATAGGGTAGAATGAGCTTATAAAGATATTTCAACCGTGATTTGAGAAGTGATTAAGATGTCAGAAAATAAACCAAATATAAAAGATTTAGCAATTTATAATACAAAAGCTCTAGATTGAATTATTACTACAAATAGAGATGAAGCAGATATAGTATTTGGATTATATGAGTGAGATTACAATTTTTCTTACAATGTAGAAAAAATCTTAAATGAATTGATATAAAATACTTTTTGAGGCTTATAAATTATTTCCTTCTTTATGTGGGTTCGACTCCCGCCTTGGTGTTGGTATTTATAATAATTTAATTTTCCTCAATAAGTTACACTTTAGGCTTAAAATTTACTTCCTACTATAACAGTCCTTACTCCCGGAGGTCCTAGGTTTGAATCCTAGCATTTCTATAATCTAGAAATGTAGCTCAGTTGATTAGAGCACCGGCGCTTAAAAATAGTAAATTTAGTTTCCTAAAAAAATAAATAAAAAGGCCTATAAAATACTTCCTACTTACCTCGTAGAGGAATCAACTTTTAATTGACAAAATAGTATTTTAATTTTCCTTTAAAAAGTAAAAAACTAAATTTTATTTTAGATTTTTACTTTTTTTGTTATAGTTACTGAAATAATAGATAAAAAAATCATGAAAATAACTTACAATAATACATTTAAACAATTTCATATTTTACCCAAACTAACCCATGCAAAACATAAAAATAATCTCTCAAAAACTAAAAACCTTAAACAAAAAATTATACATAGTTTGAGGTTTTTGTCGTGAGAAAATTATGTGACTTGATAATACTTGATGAGATATAGATTTGGTTACTGATGCTACTCCAGAAGAAATGAAACAAGTATTAAAAATAGTTTGAGATATCTGAAAAAAATACTGAACTTGTATAGTGAGTGAATGAGATGAAACATTTGAAATAACGACTTTTAGGGAAGATATAGGTACTATTAATAATAGAAAGCCTGCTTTAGTAAAATTTACAAAAAGCTTAGAAAAAGACTCACTTAGAAGAGATTTTACTTTAAATAGCATATATTTTGATCTAGAAACAGAAACATTTATAGACCCAAATTGAGGAATAAAAGATATAAAAAATTGAGTAATTAGATTTGTTTGAGAACCTAGAGATAGACTCTATGAAGACTCTTTGAGACTTTTGAGATTTATCAGATTGAAATACAAATACAATCTAAAAGATGCAGATGAAAATTGTATAAAAACACTTAAAAATCAAGTAACTTTACTAGAAAAATTACCTGTTGAAAGACTTAGACAAGAGTTTGATAAAATACTTTTGTGAAATAACAATATAAAAGCATTACAAGAATTAAAAGATATTTGATTTTTGAAAATATTTATTCCTGAAGTCGATATTTTAGATACTATTCCTTGAAATAAATGGCACCTAGAGTGAGATGTATGGATACACACAAAAATGTGTATCAGTGAATTAAATAAAATCATAGAAAATACACAATTCACTACAAATGATAAAATTATTTTGTATTATACAATTTTGTTACACGATATAGCCAAAGCAAATACTCTGACTTTTGATGAAAGTTGAGAATCACATTACTTCAAACATGAAAACTTATGAGCTGAAATATTTAAGCAACATTTATCAAATAGATTAAATTTTACAAATAATCAAAAAAAAGAAATCTACTGGCTTATAAAAAATCATATAAAATTATTTATAATACCAGAAATGAAAAAACTAAAAGCTAGAAAATTTATGATGCATTCTTTATTTGAAAAGCTATTAATTGTATGAGATGCAGATAATAGATGAAGAATCCCAGTAAAAGAATGAAAAATAGAACAATTAAGAAATATATATTCAGATTTTAAAAATATTTTAAAACACAAAAAATTTCTAAACGGAAATGATATCATGAGCAGATATCCAGAACTAGAGTGAAGAAAAATAGGTGAGAGATTGATTATGTTGAATGATAATATATTACTAGAGGATTAATTTAAAACTAAAATAATTTTATTTGTTTTATTTCCTTACCCCAACCTTTGCTCAAAAACCTTTTCACAATAATTCATCTCAAAAACTAAGTTTGTGAGTTCAGTATTTTTGATTTAGTGTGTTGACTGTTTTTACTAGTTGTAGATTATTTCACTTATCTCTTAGTGGCTTATCAAATATACTTGTTTGATGAGGTTTGTATGTTCTGAAATTTCCAAACACTACTCCTGTACTTCTGTATAGGGTATTTTCATTGTAATTATTCTCAAATAGAAATAAGACTATTTTTAGGATTTCATTTCGGATATATGTGAAATCATTTAGTTTTATAGTGTACATATTTGTAAACATAGACTTTTCTCTCATAAATATTGATACACTTTTGAGTTCTATTTCTTTTCATATGAATTCTTCATAAAGTATGTTGAAATTGTTTATCAATTGAGTTTTTAGAAATGATTTATTATTTGTGATACGATGATTGAAACTCCTTCATCTACTCATGGATTTGGCTTCAGGGCTTTTTTTTACTACAAAAGCATTTACTCATGTGAGTTCTAGCCGTAAATCGGTAGCATTTTTTCATATTTTTTCTTTGAGTTTCCAGTATCACAATTTGATGAAATCATATACATTATCACAAGAATATTTGAATTTTTCTTGAGTTTTTCTTCATATAAAGGGAACTATTGATAATGGTAATTTACAAAAAATTTCTTTGTCTTGTATTTGTGTTAATGAAACATAAGTTCCAAATGGTTTGTTCAATTTGGAAAATATTTTTGCCTTTATTCTGGTATTACTGACTCATATAGAAACAGGTACTCATATTATTCTCAGTATATCTTTTTGTAGTTTTTTTACGAAATCTTCTATACTCATCTTGTACAATTCTGCTAATCAAGTGATTTCACAAAAAGCTTCATCAATAGAAAAAGGCTCTATTCATATAGTATTTTCTTTTAGATACAACATCAATTTATCAGAAATAAAAGTATAATAATCATGATCTACTCATAAAAATACTCATTTATCTTTTAGTATTTGTTTGGCTGTCCATATAGGTGTACCAGTCTTTATTCACAGAGCTTTTGTTTTGTAATTGCAGGCTATTATTATATCACCTCAAACAAGAACATATTTATTTTTTAGCTTAGGATTTTTGAGAATCTCGCACTCAGCAAAAAAACTATCACAATCTATATGTGCAAATATCTTTTTTGATTTATTAAATTTCATGAGTCATATATTTAAAATATAAATATATACAAAATATATACTTAATTTTAAAAAAGTAAAATAAAAATATATTTTATTTTCTATAATAATTATTATAATATAATTAATATTAATATTAAAATAAAATTATGATTATAATATTTTCTATAGTTGCACTTGTTATTCTTTTTATAGTTATTTGAAAAATATCATCTTTGCAATGAGATTATTTCAAAGAAAAAGTAAATATTATGAGAATATTTAGCTCTTTTTTAACTGATTTAAAATTGGATAAAACTGATAAAAATATGAATCCTACAAACATAGAAAACACAAGAAATAATATACTTTATTTTTCTAAAAGATTAGTAAAAATACAAGAATTATATGCATATAATAAAAAAATAAATAAGAATTTTGATGAGAATGAAGAAGAAAAGACTTATATACTAGAAGTAGTAAAAATATTTAATGAATCAATGAATAATTGGTTGGACTTTTATAAAAGTGAGCTAGAAAATCTAACAGAATCATTACAAGACAAAGAACAACAGACAAAAAATATAGCATTTAAAAGAGCTCTAGATTTACAAAGAAGAAGAATAAATATGTATAGTCAAAAAATGTAAAAAATACATAGTACTACATTATTATTCAAAAGTAAGAAAAAAGACTATATTTATCTGAATAATTACAATATTAACTAATATATTCACTTTATACCTATTGTTAATAATTTTCTGTTATGTGATTATAATATTTTTTTTTGACTTACGATAAAATATATTTAAAATAAGTATGCTTATTTGTTAAGTAAATTATTTATTTTGAAAAATCATAGTTTTCATAGGATTTAAAATGGCAAACCAGAAAAGAAAAAAAAATAAACCACAAACACCAATGCCTAATAAAGGGCCAAAGAAAAAAAATAAATGATGAGTAGGAGGCATCATAAAATATAGCCAAGGATTATTTATAATTCTTGGTTTTTAAATCAATATTAGTCTTATAAAATGCAAAATACTAATTAATATAAAAAATATCATAAAATGGAATACAAAATATTTAGATATACTAGGCATCATGTAAAAATTCCTTATTTCATAAGGATGTTTTTTGCTGTATTATTTATATTATTATCTCTTATCCCAATTGTTTTACCTATATTTCCATGATCTATATTTGTTTGATTATTAATATTAGTAATATGACTCATGTTAATTGTCCCTTGACACAAAATAAAACATGTAATTAAACTAAGAAAATCTGTTTATTATTTAACTAAAAATTTTCATAGAAAAGACACAATTTCTTATAAAATAAGAGATATAAAATTTCATATAAGAGATATTTTAGAAGAAAAAAATATTAAAATAAGAAGAAAAAATATTAAAATAAGAAGATAAAAAATATATATATTTGATTTTTCTTACTTAATTCTTACTATAGTTTTGTAATATCTTTTTACAAAATTTTAAATTATAATATAAAAAAATATGAAAAAAATGATATCTTTAATAGTTGTAGCTATTTTATTAGGATTATCTAATGTAAATGCAGATACTTCTACATGAACTACTGATTCTACTACTTCAAATACATGAACTGTAGTATCAATATGAACAACTGAATCTGTTGAATCTAATACTTGAGCAATAGAAACTACAACTGTTATATCTTCAACTTGAACTACATCTTCTACAGAAAATATGTCTGATACAAATGATATTAAAAGAGAAGATAGAAAAAATTATTCAAATACAGGGGCTATGGACGATAATCGTAAAGAAGTTCAAAAAAGATTTGCTAAAGAATTTAACGATTTAAAAGACAAATTTAAAGATAGAAATGGAAATAAAGAATATATAAACAAAAAAAATGAGTTATTTAAACTATATAAAGAACAAGTGATTGAAACTCATTCATGAGCTACTGCAAAAATAGAAGAAATTAAAATAAACTTCAAAGAACAAAAACAAGAACTAAGAGCAAAATTACAAGAAAAAAGACAAGAGATAAAACAAAAATATTCAAGAACATATTCTAAAAAATATGGTTATATGATTTCAAAATTAGATGAAACAAAAGTAAATACATTAATAACTAAAATAGATGCATTAATTACTGATGTAAATAATTCTGATAAAACAGATGAAACAAAAGCAAAATTAATTGCGATGTTAGAATCATTAAAAGAATTAGCTAATAAAAGAATTGAAGAATTAAAAATAGAAACAGAATTAAATCTAGATGCATTATTTCAATAATAATTTAAAAATATACAATAATTAATTATTGTATATTTTTTTATAAAAAAAGTTTGACATAATTAATTTATGGTATATACTCAGTATATATTATTTTTTTAATCAAAATAAAATGCTAACAGATAAACAACAAAAAGTATTAGACATTATTACTAAGTTCATTTGAGAAAATGCTAAATCTCCTACTATTGAGGAGCTTACAGTATTACTAGACCAAAAATCTAAGAGATGAGTAGTTCAGTATTTAGAGGCACTTGAAAAAAAATGATTTTTAACTAGAGGCAGATGATATAGGTCTATTAGTTTAGGTAATAGTGTTTGATTTCAAACTACTTTAAATGTACCTATTTTATGATATGCTAATGCAGGTACTCCACTAGTTGATGCTACTGAATCTACTTACTGAGTTTTACCTATTTCTAAAAAAATTATATCATGAAGTGAACAAAATTATTTCATATTAAAAGTGGAATGAACATCTATGAATAATTTTGATGTTAATGGTAAAAAAATTGATAATTGAAGCTATGTACTTATTAAAAAAGATGAAGTTTCTTTGAATCCTAAAGATGCATTTTTATTTATTGTTAACTGATCTGCAACACTTAAAAAATTTAAAAAAGATTGAGAAAATATTTATCTATTACCAGAATCTATGGATGAATATCATAAACCAATTATTTTATCTGAAGAAGATAATTTAATGATAAATGGTAAAATAGTAGATGTTTTTAATTTTTAGAAGTTTAAATAGCACTTCAGCATATTGAGATTAAGCAAGATAAGACTTACTATTTTTTAATGTACGAAGTAATTTTGCATATTTCTCTATATTTTATTAGTATAAAAAAAGATATAAAAATTAATTTATATCTTTTTTTAATGCTTTTCTTTAGTATTTAAAGTATGGTTTTTGAAGACTGTTCAAGATATTGATTTTCCTATTCAAATAAGTCATCTTTTACATCTATTTCTTTTTCAAGAATTTTTACTTTATCTTTTCATGTCATTATTATATTTTTATCTATTTTTAATTCATTATCTTTTATTTTTTCTGGATAATCGAATTGATTAAGTACATATTTAATTGCATTTATTCTAGCTTGTTTTTTATCGTCACTATTTACTATAATCCAAGGAGCATCTTTTGAATGTGTATGACTAAAATTTTTGTATTCAGCCAAAGTATATTTTTTCCATAATTGTTGTGAAAACTGATCTATAGGAGATAATTTGAATTGTTTTAATGGATTATATTTTCTTCATTCAAACCTTTTAGCTTGTTCATCTTTTGAAACTGAAAAGTAAAATTTAATAATTTTTATTTTCGAATCTACAAGCATTTTTTCAAATAAAGGAGTGTCTTTTAAGAATTTTTTATATTTTTCTTCAGATACAAAACCCATAACTGGTTCTACTCAAGCTCTATTGTACCATGATCTATCAAAAAATGTCATTTCTCCTCCAGATGGTAAGTGATTGATATATCTTTGGAAATACCATTGAGTTTTTTCTACATCTGATGGTTTTTCTAGTGCAACAACTCTAGCTCATCTAGGATTTAAGTATTCCGTAAATCTTTTGATTGTACCTCATTTTCAAGCAGCATCTCTTCATTCAAAAATTATTAACAATTTTTCTCCAGAATTTTTTATATGTTTTTGTAGTTTTAATAATTCTACTTGTAATTTGATAAGTTCTTTTTCATATTTCACTTTATTCTTTTTTACACAAAAAGTTAGATATTCATCTTTTTGATTATTTGGTACATTTTCACATTTTTTATATCATTTTTCTACTTCTTTTACTACATCAATTAATTTTAATTTTTCTTTTTTTTCTTCTTCTTCTTCCAAAAAATTATCAAAATCTTCAATTAATTCCTTAATTATTTTGAATTCTTTTTTAGAAGTCTTAGATAATTTTGTAGAACTTTCTTCTATTAAATTTATAAGTTTATTTTTTAATACCTTTAAATTATCAATATCTTTATCTTCTTTAAATTTTTTAGATAGTTTTTCTATTTCTTCTATAAATTTTACAATAACTTCATCAGTTAATTTTATGTGTTTATTAAATATTTGGTAAGAAAGAGTAGGCATATTTTTATTAGTTATTAAATAATTGTTTATTAATAAATGTTACTATATATTTTTTTATATGTCAAAAAATTGACTCTTTAGATTAAAATTTTGTAAAAGTAATCATATTTTCTTGATTTTTAAACATTATTAATATACTAAAGTAGATTTTTAATTTAATTATAATAGAAAAATGTTAAGAACACATACTTGTAACGAGTTAAATAATGAAAATGTAGGTGAAAAAGTTAAATTATCTGGTTGGGTATCAAACAGAAGAGATCATGGTTGAATAATATTTATAGATTTGAGAGATAGATATGGTATTACTCAAGTAGTTTTCGATCCAGAAGATGATAAAACATCATGGGAAACTGCTAATATATTTAGATCTGAGTATGTAATAACTGTGGAATGAATAGTTAGAAATAGACCAGAAGGACAAAGTAATAAAAATTTACAAACAGGTGAGATAGAAATAATAGTAAAAAATGTAATACTATTATCTAAATCTAAAACACCTCCTTTTGAGTTGGATGAACACGCAGAATTATCAAATGAAGAAATCAGATACAAACATAGATATATAGATTTAAGAAGAAGAAAAGCTCTAGAAAATGTTAAATTTAGATCAAGATTCTTAAATTTTACTAGAAACTGGTTTACAGATAATGATTTCCTAGATGTACAAACTCCTATTTTTACGGTATCATCACCTGAGTGAGCTAGAGATTTCGTAGTGCCTTCTAGATTACATCCTGGTAAATTTTATGCACTACCTCAAGCACCACAACAATATAAACAATTATTAATGGTTGGTTGAATAGATAAATATTTCCAAATTGCTCCTTGTTTCAGAGATGAAGATCCTAGAGCAGATAGACATGCATGTGAATTCTATCAAATTGATTGTGAAATGTCTTTTGTCGAACAAGATGATATTTTTGATGTTGTTGAGAATTATTTAACAGATGCGGTAAAAAACTTATCAGAAAAAACTATAATGAATCAAATTTTTTATAGAATGAGCTATGAAGAAGCAATGGAAAACTATGGTACTGATAAACCAGATTTGAGATTTGATTTGAAATTTGTAGATTTGACAGATATTTATGCAAATAGTGAATTTGCAGTTTTTAAATCAGTGGTAGAATCAGGATGAGTAGTAAAAGCAATCAAACTAGAATGACAAGAAATATCTAGAAAACAAATAGATGAACTTACTAAAACTGCTCAAAATGCTTGAGCAAAATGATTAGCTTATATCATCTATGATGACAAGGAAGAAACAGGGAAAAGATCTCCAATTCTTAAATTCATGTGAGAATCTGAAATATCAGAAATGGAAGCTAGATTGCAACCAAAAAATGGAGATGTAATATTTTTCTCAGCGAGTGATTTCGAAAAAGCAGTAAAAGTATTAAATGTAGTGAGACTTGAACTAAGAGATAAATTCAACTTAGCAGATAAAAATCTATTATCATTTTGCTTTGTTACCGATTTCCCAATGTTTGAAGAAAATGAAATAACAGGTAAAATAGATTTCTGACACAATCCATTTTCTATGCCAAAAGGATGAGTAGAAGCATTTCAAAATGAAGATTTATTGTCTATTAAATCAGTACAATACGATTTAGCTTGTAATGGTTTTGAGATACTATCTGGTTCAATTCGTAATCATGATATAGAATCATTAGTAATGGCATTTGAAAAAGTATGAAGAAATAAACAAGAAGTAATGGATAAATTTGGTGCAATGTACGAAGCATTCCAATACTGAGTACCTCCGCATGGTTGATTTGCAATAGGTATGGATAGATTTATGATGATATTAAAAGATGAAAATAATATTAGAGAAGTATATGCTTTCCCTAAATCATGAAAAGCACAAGATTTGATGATGAATGCACCTTCTTATATAGATCATGAACAATTAGATGAATTACATATTGCTATTGTTGAAGAAGATAAAGATTAAAAATGAACTGATTTTTAAAACTAAAATGTCATATAATTGTCATTTTAGTTTTTATTTTTATAAGTCCTATTTATATTATAATTGATATTTTATAATCTTTTTAAAATACTAATAACTATTTAAACTATTAATAAGTTTTCTAAAAAATTTAAAAAATTCTTAAATATTGGAATGATTAAGCCTTAAGCTATGGATAAATCTATAATATATTTTTATTATTTAATGATATTTTTTGCTTAATAAAAAAAAATAAAAAAAGTTTTGACAATTCTTTTAAAAAAAATAAACTCCATTGGCTGAAACGAAAAAGAGTCAATAAATTATATTATGAAATAAAAAAAATATAAGTAAAAAGACAAAAAAAGTTTTGACAAAGAGTTAAAAATAAATAAACTCGTTTTACCTTGAAAGAGGCGACATATTGTTCATTAAAATAAACAGAAATTAGAAGAAAAAACGTTTGAGTTTTACTAGGGAAAACAAATATAAATCTTAGGTATAGTTATAGACTATACCAATTACGTTTAAAAGAGTTTGATCCTAGCTCAGGGTGAACGCTAGCGG
>JAUXPL010000001.1 GCA_030683605.1 Candidatus Altimarinota bacterium | reverse complement strand
ATCTATAAAAAAATTATCTTTTTTGCTAAAATTTACTTAAAAATTTTTTGCTTAGAATAGCTAATCAAAAAATTATTTTCATAAATTTTATCTAAAAAATATAGATTTTTATTATTACGAAGGACTTTTTCAGTGTTTCCTTAAAATAATACTTCTAAATATCTAACATGAAAAATTTTTTAAAAAACTATTTCTCTACAGTGCTTTTCTTAATATTAGCTTATATATTTTTTTTCAATAATAAATACTATAGTGATTTTTTAATAAAAGATTTTTCACTTAGATTTACAAACTTTAGTATTAATACATTAATAATTTATAAATGAATATTAATTGCTTATTTTGTACTACTAATACCATTCTATATATATTTCAAAGATAAATCAAAAGCTAGAGTAATAATTAATTTTTTACATAAAAAAATTAAAAATATAGAATATTCAATTCAAAATGATGAAAAAGTATCTATATTAGCTTGGTCTGTAAAATTGTTTTTTGCACCTTTAATGATTGTATGGTTAACATGACAAATTTTTACTTTGCTAAATAATATGTATCTATGATACAATGATTTGTTTATATTAAAAGATAGTTTTTATCTATTTTTTCAAAAACATTTATTTTGGTGAGTTATGTCTATAATTCTTTTCGTAGATTTAATTTTTTTTACAATTTGATACTTAATAGAAATACCTATTCTAAAAAACAAAATAAAAAGTGTAGAACCTACTTTTTTATGATGGTTTATAGTACTTATTTGTTATCCACCTTTTAATACTCACACAACTAGTATTATATGATGGTACTCTACAGAATTTCCAAAATTTGGAAATGAGTATGCACATATATTTTTGAATATAATTATATTATTTTCAATGTGAATTTACTCTTGGGCTTCTCTATCACTATGATTTAAAGCAAGTAATCTTACTAATAGATGAATAGTAAAAAAATGACCTTACAAATATATTAGACATCCTGCTTATATATCAAAAAATATAGCATGGTGGATTTGATGATTACCTATTTTGATATGAAACATATTTACATGACAATATAAACATTTTTTTATAGTATTTTTTTCATTATCAGTTTGGACTTTTATATACTATATGAGAGCGATTACAGAAGAAAGACATCTAAGTCTAGATGAAGATTATATAAAATACAAAAAAGAAGTAAAATATAAATTTATACCTAAAGTATTTTAATACCTCATCCCCTCTCTTCTCAAATGAGAGAGCTATAGGGAAGGTAAAAAAAATTGTACAACTATAGTTGTACAATTTTTTTATTTTTACTTAGACACTTTGTTAGCTTGTAAATATTCACTAATAAATGTAGAAATAAGTGGTGCTGGTTTTTTAAATAATGAAGAACCAAAACTTACTATTGTTCAAACATCTATTTGGTTATTAGAATTTTGTTTTACATATGTTCTGTTAGATATCAAATCATTGATATTTCAATATAGAGAACCTGTAACATTTAATATATTTGTAGTAGTTCATCCGATTCATTCGATTTTACCTCACTTTGAATCTTTTTCTATACTAATATATGTTCAATCCATTAATGTAACATTTGTATTTACTTGTATATTTCATCATTTTACTACAAATGCAATATTATCTACCACATCTATATTAGCATTAATAATTAAATTTCAATTTTCTACTATATATGTTCTAGATCATTTAATATTATTAAATGTACTTGTTTCAACTTTAAAATTTTTATTCTTTAATATAAATACATTTTCTATTCAATTATAGCTTACAAAATCTGATAATTTATTTGTCTCTGTAATAGTTTGAGATGCAGTATTTGATAATTTACTAATATTATTATTATAGTTTTTTCACTCCTCTCATACTTTTTTTACTAGAATTGCATCTTTTATTTTTTTAGAATAACTAGATATACTTCAAGTAGATACTCATACTCAAACAAAATTTTTATTTTCATTTGCTTTAGTTACTCAATTATTAGCAATCTCAGTAATATTTCATATTTTAGTTGTGTTAGACACATAACTAGTACCTCATCATGTAGTGGCAATACTTGATTGTCAAACTCTTACCTTTAATGGTGCAACAAAGTATGCATCATTATATAATTTACCATTATGTTTAATTGTTGTTAATAATGTATTTTGTCAAAAGCTTCAAGATGTTATAGTTTTTCAAACAAAATTAGGATAATTTGGAAAATTCTTAGTTTGACCAGATTTTATAATTCATGCAGGTATACATATATTATCTCAACTTAATGTTGTTCAATCTTTTTTAATAACACATAATTCATCAAAGTATAAATCATAATCTGATTCATTTTTTATAAATGGTTTTCATAAATATGAATAATATAAAAAAGGATTCATTCACGCTCAAACAGTTACACTATCTATTGGTCAGAAAAACATTGCTCATCAATTTGGAATAGTTATTTCACAAGATCAATTACCTTGACAATGTCATGGAATAGTATTATTTTTATAAGTACAATCTTTATTACAAAATAACCAATCAGACTCATTTCAAAAATCACACTCTTCTAGTTGTAAATTACTATTTGGTCTTTGTACTTTACCATCTCAACAATATGTTCAAGCTCCTCAACCACCTCAACCACCTCATCATCAACCACCTCATCCTCATCATCAACTAGTTGTATAAGTAGCTCTACAATTTCATCAGCTTATTCAAGCACATGACCAAGTATAATTTGTAGTATTTCATGTAACTGTTGATAAGAAATTTCAAACTGCTAATGAACCAAAACATAAACCTGGAGTACTAGCATTAATAGGAGATGATTGCGATCATGTTATAGGTCAGTTTTGACAACTACTACCTCATCATCAACCTGTTGTATAAGTAGCTCTACAATTTCATCATGAATATGTGTTAGCTCAGGTTGTACAACTCCAAGAATAATTCGTAGTATTTCAAGTAACAGTAGATGTAAATCATGTAGATGTTTCTCATACAGTAGAACATAGATTTGCAGTAGTTGCAGAAATAGGTGCTGTTTGTGATCATGTTACTCAAGCAACACAGACTCTAGGTGCAACTGTATAATTAGCACTACAATTTCATCCTGTAAAAACTGTTGTACCATTAGTACAATTCCATACATAACTTGTTGTATTTCAAATAGTATTTGATGAAAAATTTATTACATTTTCTCAAGGATTTGAACATAAATTAGGAGTTGTAGGAATAATTGGTGAAGTTTGTATTCATGTTACTCATGCATTACATACTGGTGTAGCTATAGGTTCACAACTTGCATTACATCATCATGCTCACCATCCTGTTTTTTTTGGATCTGTTGGATCACAAGTTTCTCATTGATCTGTATCCAAAATACCATCTCAACACCAAGTAATCTCATAATATATACATTCATTATGTGTTTTTAAATTACTCATATTCCATACACTACCGTTTCTTTCATAATATTTAGCACTATATTGAATAACTAAATTATTTTTTGACCTTACTGGTGGATGATAATTTATATGATATGTACTACTAGCTTTGATTACTGTGCCTGAATCACCTGGTTCTAATATATAATTTTTTCAAATAAACCAATCTGTCCAAGGAAATAATGGAAAAATACTAGATCAATTATAATCATATTGTTCTGTATAATTTACATCTATAGATTTTATTCATTTAGCTGTAGTTCATATATTTTGAAAATCATCATAAAAAGTGTATTGACGTCAATACCTCAACTTTCATTGAAACGTTTGGTCACAAGAATAACCATAACTATCAGTTATGATTATTCATATGATGATGCATAATAATATTAATTTTCTCATTGTAAATCTATTAATTACTAAATCAATTGTTTGTTTCTATTGTTCAAGAATCTCAGCTTTTTCAGATTCATTTCTCAGAAACTTTTTCAGTTCATACTATAACTTGATTTTCAATTTTGTCAATTTTTGCTTTATTATCTCATCAAAAGCATCAAGAAAGAATAAAAATAGCTATAAATAGAATAAATATATGTAATTTCATTTTTATATATGTTACTTACTAAGATCAAAATCATCCTCATGTAGTAGTTCAACCTGTATTTCAAGGATTTGTAGTACCTCAATTTGTACCTGTAGATCAACCATCATCAGCTCCAGGAGTAGAACTTAATCAATCACCTTTTGGAGTACTTGGTTTATGATCTTTTACATCCATACCAAAAGCTAAACCATATCTATCAGTATCATAACTAGGTTTAAATACAGCAATTCATTCTCTTTCTTCTACATTTATTATTTCTTTACCTCATTTGCTTAATGGTATTATTCTATCATCTAATCAGTCTGGGTCATTGAAATAATTTAAAACTATATCTCCTGATTTGATACCATCTATTAATTCTTGTTTAATAACAGGGTCGATATTATTCAAAGCACTTAATTTATTAACAAATGCTTCAATTTTTGCTTTGTCTATAATTGGCACCAATATTGGTTCAGCTCAATCAGTCAACATTTGAATATTAGATAAAAATACATCTACTCACTTAATAGTTTCCCTTTTTGCTCAAACTTGTTTACTAGCAGCTGCATCAAATGATAAACCACTATAAGTTTTTTCAGATATAGTACCATTTTTACCTGCACTTCTTAATTTTTCATCAAATGATTTAGATTCTATATCTGTATTAAAACCTAATAATTCATTATAAGAACCTCTTCTTTTATTTTTCATAGCAATTAATTCTTCATAATTACTATTATAGTTTTCTATACTTCCAGATTTTGTATCATGAGATTTTTTCATGAATTGAACTACGCTTGATAATATATATTTTTTATCAACTGGAGATATATTTTCTTTATCTGCTGCATTTATTACTTCTTTGAATGCATTAATTGTAGTTTGTAATTCTTTAGAAAATTTTCATTTTCTGTTAGCAAAATTTTCAAATCAAGTCCATCTTTCTTCATCAGATAAATTAGGATTCATTATTACATCAGCAAATTTATTTGTTCTAGTTCTAAATGTAATTGTATTATCTAAATTAGTAATTGCTTGCTTTAAATCAATATTTGAAGTTTCTATTCATTCAACTGATTTAGAATAATCATCTACTACTGTTTTTGTTTCTGTTCTGTATATATTTTCTCCTGCTTTTTGTGTTTGTTTCCATTCTGTACTATGATATTCAGCATGTGCTCATATAACTGGAGCTAAATAACCAAATGCACTGATAACACCTATAGAAATACCTGCAAAATTTAATCAATCAGCATTTTTATATAAATCCATTTCGTAGTTATTTAATGCTCATTGTTTTAAATTACTTATTCATTTTTCACCAAAAGATTTATATAAACCAGTTAATCTTTCATACGCTTGTTTGTTTTCTTTTGTATTTGGGATTCCTGTTTCTGAAAATGTTTTTCATTCTGAAATATAGTCAAATATCTCATCTAATTTTTCTCCCATTTTTTCTTTCATTTGAGCTATACCTTCTTGTGTATGCTCATCAAGTTTAGAGAAATCTAAACCTGCTCCCCAAGAACCAGTTAAAAATACTGTTCCTCATAAAGTTACTTTTACACCTGAATCAACTTTTTTAGGGAAAATATCTTTGAAATCATCCATTGTTGATTTGTATAATGCTGCTGATCAAGCAACATAAGGTATGAAATTTGCAGCTCATACATTTAACTTGAATGTATCATCTGTATATAGATTTTTATCTACTACAAATCATAGAGTACCATTTACTACACCAAATGCTAGTGAATCTATAAAATTATAAGTTAATTTCGAAATATCAAATGAAACAGCTCCACCATTCATAGAACCAAATATAGCACCTGCTCATTCGTATTTAATTAAATCTGCTAATCTTTTATCTTTTGCTTCTATAGCTTGAAATGTAGGATTTTTTTCAAATTCTTCATTTATTCTATTCATTATAGCTACTTTGTCTTTTACTGCATCAGGAGAAATAAGCATTTCTACTGGTTGTATGTTTAAATCACTATCTAATACAGTAGCTAATCTAGTCTTGAATTCATTTCTTTCATTATAATAATTATTAGCCATTTTTGACTTGAAATCATCATATGAGTTATATCATAAAGATGACAATAAATTCGTAAAATCTTTCTCTGATTTTATAGCTAATAAAAATTCCTTTTCTTTAGTATAAAATTCAGGTATATTATCTAATAATCAGTCAAAATTATAGTCAAGTAGTATTTTAATACTTTCCTTGAAATTTAAATTACCATTTGTAAATTCTTGTTGTGTTTCAAATGTATCAGAAAATAATCTAAATAATGAAGCTACTTCTTCAGGTCCAAAATAACCATCTGCTTCATATCATTTACTTTTGAATAAATCTTCTAATTTACCAGTGTTAAACAAATTATAATTTAATTCATTTGTTTCCTTATCAAAATGATTTTCTCATGCTATTTGTTCCATTTGTCTTACCAAAACCAATAAATCTGAATAAGACATATTAGAAATAATATTTTCAAAACTTTTAATGTTTACATTATTTTTATAATCAGCTAATTTTTCAGTTGATCAAAATGTAGTTATTACTTCTCCAGACTTCTCTGGCGTAATAATAGGAGTATTATCCACTACTTTTTCTTTTTTAGCTCATACTAATGCTGTTTTTAAATCTTCGAAATCAGACTCATCTCACCATGCTGCTTTATCAGCTTGTTCACCTCACATGTCATAGTCTGCTAATGCTTGATTTATTTCTGCTTGAGTAGGATATCTTTTAAATAGTTTAATACTATCATCAGTTCCATAATCATCTATTCTAATAACAAAAATTCAATCACGATTATCCAAATACACATCATGTCATGATTGTGTTTGATAATCTAATTTATTAGAATAACCTTTTGGAAGAAATACTTCTTTAGATTGAGATTTTGCATCCTCTATAATAACAGCTTGTTTTTTTACAAACTCATCAATTTTTTGTACTATTTGTGATAAATCTACTCATTCATCTAGATCATATTTATCTAATCAAACTGATTCTAATACATTTTTTAAAGATATTTCATCAGACAAAGAGAAAAAATCTCATCATTTATCAGAATTATAATAAGATATTTTATTATCATTAGTTTTATCTAGTGAATTCAAATAATTCTTAACTAATTCTGTATTATTTTTTATAAACTGATTTCTTGATTCTTTGTCCAAAGAATTAAAGTTTTCAGATTTAAAATTAGTAGCTTCGGCAAAACCATTGAACATCAAACTATTAAATAGTTGTCTAAATTGTGCTATAATATGTAACATAGTTGTAAATTTTAATAAATAATTTTTTAATTACCATTACATAATAACATAATTTACACAATTATTACAAGAAAAATAACTTGACTAATACAGATTATATTGTAATAAATAAAAAAGCCCTGCATTTGCAAGACTTTTTTTATTATGATTTTGATCTAATTTTTAATATTCAGAAAGATGATATCATAGCTATAATTATCAGCATCATGAATTCTGCAGGTCAAGTTTGTGGTAATTTTTTAGGAGTTTCAGCTATAATTACTTCTGGAGTAGAAGCATCTGCTGATTTAAAAAGTACACATTCCAAGTGTGAATTACTGTCTTCCATACTTACTTCACCATTTGCTAATATATTATGACTAACTATAGGATAAATTAACATACCTATATTTTCTCCAGATTTTGCATTATTTTTTTCCAATTTATAAGCATGCGATAAACTAGATTTTATCCATGTAACTGATTTTCAAGCAGCTAATATATAACCAAAATCTTTTTCACTATATAATGCATTTAATTCATCTGTATATTCCCAAAATTTATCTGAATTTGGTGTTTGTGTCCATGTTACATTAGTAGGACTTAAATTTACCATATATGGATCTTTTTGTTCTTCTTTATATAATATTTTACTTACATCAGTTACATTCATCCATAGGTCAGTTAATAATCATAAATTATCACCTTGTACTTTTGAACCTCAATCAAAACATTGATTACACGAATTAGCTTGAAAAGCTTTATCTGTAGAACATTGTATTTCTTCATATGCAGCAAATGAAGGTGTAGAAATAGCCAATAGAGATATAACTGCAAGTAATTTTTTATTCATAATAAATAATTATATATTAAATTTAACCTACATATTGTACTAAAAGAAAAAGATGTGTCAAAAATATTAACACATCTCGGCTTTACTTTTGCAACATTTTATTCACAATTAATTGTTGTAACAACATAAATCAAGTAGAAATTCACCAATAAATACCTACTCAAGCAAATAAACTATAAGTAAAAACTCAAACCATTGCAGGCATTCAATATAACATAAATTTATTCATCATTTCTGGATCAGGCATAAATTGACTATAATTATCTTCTCAAGACTTTTTTTCTAATACAACTCACTTATTATCAAGATTTTTATTTTTATCTGCTAATGATAATTTAACTTGTAAAAATTGTACCAAAGCAACAGTTAATGCTAATATTAATCAACCAATTCATCAAGATGATAATAAATCTAATCAGAAAAAATCATATTTAATAGAATCTAATTTAAAATCAGATAAAAATGAATATACATAATAAAAACTAGAAGGATCTTTTATTCAAAGTATTATATTATATATTACTAGTAATATAGGCATTTGTATAATTAAAAAACCGCAAGATCACATTGGATTAACTTTTTCTGTTTTATATAATTCCATCAATTTTTGTCATATCATAGCTTGATTTCATTTATGTTCTTTTTGTATTTCTTTTATTTTTGGTTGAATTGCTTGGAGTTTTTTTTGACTTACCATCATTTTGTGTTGAGGGTATAGTAAAATAAGCCTAATAATAATTGTAATAGATAGTATAGCCCATCCAAATACTCATCAAAATATACTTAATAAAAAAATCATTAAATTATATATAGGAGCATAAAATAATCATACAAAAATTTTTTTGAATGTACCTTTGTTATCTAATTCAAATTGATCATAAAATTGTTTATCATCATAGTTTACACTTAGATTATATTTTCAAGTAGTAAAAAATTTTTCATACTCAGTAGAATAATCTATTGTAGTACCTGAACTAGAATTCAAAGTAATATCTTTACAAAATGATTCTGAAAACTTAATATCACTTCATGAATTATTAATTTTTATATTTTCACAAGTATTAAAAGAAATAGCTTCATCTGAATTATTTACTATTTTTAAAATAACAGAAGCAGGAATATTATAACTATCACTATTAAATTCGAATGAAACAGATTTATTAGTTATTTCAGTTTTATCTCAACTAAATATATTCACAACTAATAAAGTAAGTGCCACTATCATTAATATATCTAAAAATTTTTTCATTTTTTATATTTTACTTAATAAAAATTTTATATCTTTTTTGAAAGAATTTATAATATTTTCATCGTTTTTATCCAATTTTGTCTGTTTTTTTACTACAAATACAAAATCGTATGACTTATTAGTATTATTATCTTTAATCCCTCCCCCTTCGGGTACTCCCCAAGAGTACTTCCTTCAGGGCGCTCCCTTTGAGAAAGGTAGAAAATTAATCGAATTTCTCACTAAGTCATAAAAACTTCTTCTAAAAAAATTTCTCTCTACACTAGTTTTAACAGATTTTCATCAAATTACAATAGCAAATCTGTTTTTTTCTAAATTATTTTTTTGATAATTCAAAACTATTCAATAAGAAAAAAAAGGTTTTCACCTAGTCAAAACCTTTTTTACTTCTTTTTCAGTTAATCTATTTAATTTTGGAATCACAATTTAGATAAATAATTAATTATTTTTTTCTAACTATATAGTTACCTTTACCATCAAAAGGTGATTTTTTAGCTGTACCTCATGCAATAATATGCATTCTAGCTTTACCATTAATCTCTTGGTATCTTTTTGGATATGAAACAGTTAATTCATGTCTTCACATTCTTCTTCTATTTTTAAGTACTTTTCTACCATTTGCAGTTGAACTTCTACTTAGAAATCCATGAACTCTAAGTCTTTTTCTTTTCTTTAATTTTCCTAACATTGTTGATTTATTAAAATTTAATTTATTTTATTAATTCCTAAAAGGTGTATATATTCTCTTAAAAATTGCTGCAACATAATATATAAAAGCAGATAAATGTCAAAAGTTTTTTTAAGATATCAAACTACCTTCTTTTTCTCCTATTACAGCTCTCAAAACTGCTCAAGATTTAGATATATTTACTACTTTTATTTTTACATTATTATCTTTTGCTAATGCAACTGCATTTTGATCTAATATCTTTAGATTTTTATTAATTACTTCTTCATAACTAATTTTTTCATAAAATACTGCATCATCAAATTTCATAGGATCTTTGTCATACACTCCATCTACTTTTGTAGCTTTTATCATCATTTCACAATCAAGCTCTAACGACCTAAGTACTCATCAAGTATCAGTTGTAAAATAAGGATTACCTATTCATCATGTACAAATTACTATTTTTCATTCTTTCAAGTATTTTAAAGCATTATTTTTGGAATAATCTTCAACGAAATTTATACCATTTGGGTCCATTACAACAGAATCAATTCAATCTTTTTCTAAGAAATTTTTTAAAACAACTCAATTAAATACTGTAGATAACATACTCAAATTATGAGAATCAGCAGGATTTACTCATGCTGATATCAAACTTCATCATCTATATATATTTCATCATCAAATAACTATTGCTATTTGTATTCATTTATCGTATATTTCCTTTATTATTTTTACTACATTTTTTGTAAAATCTGGATCAATTCAAAATTCTTTTTCTCATTTCAATGCTTCTCCAGATATTTTTAGTAATATTCTCATTATTTATTTTTACAATGTATAATTAATTAATAATCCATCCCCCTTTCAGGGGACTTCCTTTAATACTAAAGGAAGAAAGTTGATTTAAGTATTTGTTTAACTTAACTAAAAATTTAACAAAAATATAATAGCATGGCTTCCCTTAGTATTAAAGGAAGCTGCCGATAGGCTGATGGATTATTTCATTATTTCATTAAATAAACTATCAGATATCTTAAGAATTGGATACTCAGAATTTTTAGCTTTTAATTCTGTATTTTTATCTCATAATGTCTCACGAGCAACTCATTCTCATGATTCTAATTCCTGTACTCAGTATATAGAATTATTAGATAAATAATAGTGTTTTTCATAAAAATATTTATCTCAATCTAATCTAACTACAAAAAAACTAAATCACTCATTATTTCATAATGGACGACATGTATTCCAATAAAAATATCATCAAATAACATCAGAATATACTTCTGTTAAATTTTCACATGACAAATCTGGAAAGATTTTAGTTTTGATTTCCAATCATTTTAAATCAGTGTAACCTATTTTTCAATTCCCTAATTTAGTAGGTGTACCAAATTTAACTCAAGTAGGTAATGAATTAGTACTTAATTCTTCAATATTTTCAGAAGAAACTAAATCTTTTACTTTTTCTTTTTTTAATAAATCTTGTTCAAGATTTATTACTAATTGAGTTTTACTTACTTTATCTCATGAAAAAGCTTCTATTATATAAATATTTTTACCATAATCTAATGTTTCATATCTAGAAAAAGCCCTATATAAAAAAGTCTTATCTCATTTTTTAAATTGTTTCAAATCATATTTATCAATTGGGAATTGTGAATCTTTGTTTTCAAATGTAATAATTATTTTATCTACATTTTGAAGAGTAATTCATTTAATTTCTACTTCTCAGTCAGAAAAATCTTCACCTGATAAATCATCTAATTCTATAAATTGCTCATCTGTAATACTTGTAATTTCCACTTGTTTAAATTCCTTCAATTCTTCTCCTTCTAAAGAATCTGCTTCGATATCAATACTTCATCATGTATCTTCATCATTACTAGTGCTTTGTTCTATTATTCATAAATCTTGTTTAGCCTTTTCTACATCATCTTCATTAGTTCAACCAAAACATGAACTTAACACTAATATTAAGAATAAAACTGATAGAATATTTATAGATTTTTTATAGTTATATTTCATAATTTTTTATTAAAAAAATAAAAACACAAAAACATAATAAAAAGTTTTTGTGTTTTGTAAAGTTTAAACTTCAATCAACATTGGAATAATCATAGGTTCTCTATCCAATTTATGTAATAAGAATTTTTCTAAATCTGTTCTAATAATTTTTAATAAATCTTTTTCTTCCATATCTGGAACATCTTTTACAGTATTTTCGTATAATTCTCTAGCTTTTTTGATAATTAGTCTATGAATATATCTTACTTCATCTAGATAAACTAAACCTCTACTTTCAAGTTTCATATGTCATAGAATAGTTTTTGTCTTTTTGTCTACTTTGAATGTTACAACTAGTACTCATGAATTCATCATTTTTTCTCTTGCTTGGATTACATGACTGTTAGCCAATCACATACCATAACCATCAATAACCAATTCTTGAATAGGAGCTTTGATTCTAGATTTGAATACATTTCAATTATTAGGAGCAAAATCTACCATATTACCATTGTCTAACATCAATATATTGTCTTCTTTGAAACCAGTATCCATAGCAGTATTTTTATGTAATGTTCTGAAATATAAATCTCAGAATATAGGCATAAAATATTTTGGTTTAACTAATTGTAACATTATTTTTTGTTCTTCTTGAAATGCATGTCATCCAGTATGTACTTCTCAGTCATCTTTTGTGATTACATTTGCTCAAAGCCTAATAAGTCTATTAATAATAGAAATAACAGATTTTTCATTACCTGGTACAATAGATGATGAAAATATAACAGTATCTCATTTAATAATCTCTACTGATGTATGTTTTCATTCTGCCATTCTAGATAGAGCTGAGAATTCTTCTCATTGGCTTCATGTAGTAATAATTATTTGCTTATGTGGTGCTATTCATTCTGTATTTTTAGGAGTCATTTTTTTAACAATTCCTTGTTTGATATTCAGATATCATAACTCTTTAGCTATAGCTACATTTTCTACCATACTCCTACCACTCAAAAAGATAGTTTTATCATGTTTTTCACATATATCTATTAATTGTTGAATTCTAGAAATCCAAGATGAAAAAGTAGCAATAATAAGTCTACCTCTAGTATGATTTGAAACTATTTTTTCTAATTCTTCTCATACATTTTTTTCACTCATTGAAAATCATTTTCTAATAGAACCTGTAGAATCAGATAATAACATACTTATTCATCTTTTCCCTATTTCAGCTATTCTATCCAAATCAGCTGGTTTATCTATAGCAGGAGTGTGATCAATTTTAAAATCTCAAGTATGAACTAATTTAGTTCAACCATCTGATTCTAAATATATTCATGCACAATCTGGAACTGAATGGTTTACATTAAAAAATTCTACTTTGAATTTTCAGATTTTTATTTTTTCTGAACTATGAGCATCTACTTCAATAAGTGTAGCATACGGTAATAATCCCGCTTCTTCGAAAATCTTTCTGATTAATCATAAAGTGAATCTAGTACCATACAATGTAGGCATCCCCAATGCTGGCATTACATGTTTAAGTGAACCAATATGATCCAAATGAGCATGTGTAATCAAAAATCATTTAATATTTTTTTTGTACTTAGTTAAAAATGATACATCTGGAATAGAATAATTTACCCCCAACATATCTGGATCAGCAAATTGTACTCAACAGTCAATCAATATAATATCTTCATCATATTGTACCATTCACATATTTTTTGCACCAGTTTCATTATTACCTCAAATAGGCATATATCTAGTATATCATTGTCTAAGTGATGGTAAATAAAACTTTGTATCTGGAAATTTTGATATAAATTTTCATTTTATTTCTGCATCAGGATTTTTTGATATTTGTTTAGTGTTATTTGACTTATTATTGTTTTGATTCTGATTATTATATTTATTATTTTGGTTTGGATTTGAATTTTTAATGTTATTTTGTTTACTGAATTCTTTTTTTTCAGTATTTTTTACCACTAATATTTCCCTTTTTTCTGTTTTTTCTTCAGTTGTTTTTTCAGCTTTTTGTTCTACAAAATCTTCATTTTTCACTATATTATCATCATCTGATATATCCAAATTATCAGTTCATGATAACTCCATATCTAATTCATCTAAGAAATCTTTCATTAAATTATTGAATTTAAAAATTAAAATTATTTTACCAATTTATATTATACAACCACAAAAAAATTAATACCCATTTTAAAACTATTATGATTTTTTGCTTGATTTTATTCTGAATAATAATTATATATAATTAAATAATATAGCTAATAAAATTAGCCATATAATTATTTAACAAAAAATTTTTGATTGATTGTATTTGTTTCAAAAAACACTTTTCCATAAACCTCTCTCTTGGATTCTTTCACACTAAAGCGGGAAAGAGGCTCAAATTGAAATTGATTTTTGAAGTTATTTTTTATAGGTAGACAGATTATATCTATTTTTTCAAAAACTCCAAAAAATTTTGCAAAGAAAAATTTATTTTAGTAGTATCCCGATAATATGGCTTGATTTTTCCATCTCAAAAATTAGTTTTATCAAATTCTTTATTTCTAAACAAATATTTACTAAAAAAATCATATTTACTTTTCAAAATAATAGATTTTTTAGCTCTCTCTTGAAAATCATTATTATGTAAAATGTAATAAATGAAACTTTCAGCAAAATCCTCATACTTATTAGTCATAGCATATCAAGAAACAAAATCATCATATGTATGTCCTGATTTAATTACTTTAACTCAATCCCAAGAAATATTATAAAAATAATAACTAATATCAGTAAATACTTGTTTTTTAAAGTAATATAAATCTATAAAGTGACCGAATTCATGAATTCATACAGATACAGTTTCTGGAATACTCATTTGTTTAACTCAAAATAATCTAATTTTACGTTCTTTCATATTTCATCTTACTTTAGATTTATCCTGATGCATTTCAACTTTTAATAAATCTATTTTATCAATAATTAAATAGCTATGAAAAAAACTTTTTAATCAATTAGTATAATTCAAAATATCAGAATTAAAACTATCAGGAAAATAATAAAAAATGATTTTTTTTTCAATTTCATTTATTTTTTTAGTAATATTTTTTTCACTTATTTTATTTTTTACTGACTCATCTCAAGAATTTAAATCTTCAATATCTTCAACAGGCTCTATATATTTATTCTCTATATAATTATTTAAGTCATTTTCATAATTTCACAAAAAATAGTTTTTGATAATATAAATTCAAAAACTAAATATTGTAAGTGTTATAATAAATAAATATAGTTTTTTCATAAAATTATAATGAATACATAATATTTACCACCAAGTTAATAATAGCAGCAGTAGAAATAAGTCATAAAAATCATAAAATTCACCATTTAATAATATTTTTTGCTTTAGTTATTTTTTCGTCTTCTCATGCACTAAGTGTCAAAATAAGAGATCAATATACAATAGATCATACTGCAATAATTCATAAATAAATAGATATATTATTTACCCAATTTGATATTTTATCAGCAAATCAACCGGTTCAATCAACAGTAACATTATTTCAACTTACTAAGCCTGTCCCCTGTAAGCATCAATCCAAAGCATCTCAAATATCTCATTCTCAATCAAATGTACAATTAGTAATTCATCATTGATTTCATCAAGATGTTCATTCTAGATCTGAATATAGATTATTAATATTAAAAAATAATGAAAATAACAACAAAAATAAAACAAATATTTTTCTCATTTTATATATAATTAAAGATTTAATCAAGCAACAAGAGTAACAGCAGCCCAAGCAAATGCAACAATAAATATTCATACTATTGCATAAATCAATTGATTAATAGCTTTTTTAAATTCTTCTGGATTTCATCTAGCCATAGCCAATCTAATTCATATAAACAAAAAAGCTCAAACAGCTATCAAAACAATCAATCATGTTAACGAATCTTTTATCCATATAAAAATATTATCAAGCATGGACAATCAATCTCAATCTGATGGCAAAACATCGTTATCAGTAATTCATAACAATACATCTCTTATAGTTCCATTTCATACTTCTCTAGTTGCAGCATTTGCAATAGAAATAAAAAAGATATTTACCAAAAAAGAATATAAAAAAATTATTTTTTTAAACATATTTATGTACATTAAAATATATATATATTATTCAAAACATTTATTATTCACCAAGCTGATATAGAAACCAAAACTCAAACCAATGACCAAGTAATCCAAGATTTTGCTTTTTTAGTTTTTTCTTCTTCTCATCATGATAATAAATACATAATTCAACTAATTATAAGTGCTAATACAGCTATTGCTGCTACATATTGAATTAATTCTCATATTATACTTGATATCAACATTGCTCAAATATTATCAGATATATTTGGATTAGTAGGATTCATGATATCTGAATCAACACATCCAGGTAATCCAACACAATTTAATGTTGGTGCTGCTGCATATGTATAACTATTTAATAAAAAATATATAGTTATTGTTAAAAATTTTTTAAACATAAATTTTATTAATTATCTCAAAAATAAAGTAAATATCTAACAATTGATATTAAATAATAAGAACTAAGAGCAATTACTAATGCATATATTCAAGACATAAATATATTTTTTCATCTGCTCAATAATTCATCTTCTCAATGATGAAGCAAAATATATCAAGCTCATACAGTCATTATTAATAATGCTAAACTTCATAATGCTATCATCAAATTTTGAATAATTGTTCATAATAAATAATTAACATTCTCTTTGGTTGTAGTTCAAGATACTCACATACCTGGTGAAACATCGTCTACACTTATAGTAAATCATCTACTAGTTATATCATCTTGTGATTCTGCTGAATTATCATAAGCTTCTTTTAATGAATCTATATCATTACTTGATTTATAAGCATCATATGCTCTTTTTATTTCAGCTTTTTCAGTTTCATTTTTTGCATTTTTTATAGCTGATTCATATCAATTAACAGTTTTTAATGTATTATAATAAGCATCTTTTTCTCAAACTGCAAAAACACTAAAATAACCTGAAACTATGAATATAAACATAAATGTAAATATTTTTTTAAACATAATATAAATTAATTACTAATTATTTAGGTATTCTTGAATTACTTTTTTCAATTCAGGTATACTTACAACTATTGTATCCCACAATATTTCACAATCTAGTCCCATATAATCATGAGTAATTCTATTTCTTAATCATCTCATTAATAAATTTTTATTAAATCTTTCTCTATATATTTTTTTAAATTTGGTTTAATTGATTTTTTTGTTACAAAATCTACACTACTAACTCAAAATGTATTTTTAAAATATTCTTCTATTTTAACCAAATCAAAAAGAGTAATTTTATATTTAGATCTATCATATTCAATTAACAAATCTAAATCACTTCATTTAGTCTCTTGTCATCTAGAATAAGAACCAAATAAGTACAAATGATTAATAGAATATTTATTTAAAGTAGATTTTACTTCATCAGATTTCAGAAAATCTAAAACATTATTTTTCATAATATAAATTAATTACTAATTATTTTTGTGAAATTTTAACATAAAATTCATTTTTTACAAAAAATAATTATATTTATAGTGAATAATCTATTCCATAACTAATACAAAAGTGAAAATAGCAATACTTCATGAAATGTTTATTAAGCTTGGTTGAGCTGAAAAAGTAGTAGAAAACTGGTGCAAAATATTTCCAGATGCAGATATATTTACTCTGATTTATGATGAAGAAAAAGTATGAAAAGTATTTCCAAAAAACAAAATAAATACACAAGTATTTGATTTGAAATCTCAAAAAATATATAAATATACAAAAAAACAAAGGCTCTGTCTAGCATTTATGGCTATTTCTATTGAACAGCTAGATTTTTCTGATTATGATGTAGTATTATGTAGTTCTAGCTGATTTGCTCATGGAGCTATTACAAAACCTGAAACGAAATTCATAGTTTATTGTCATTCCCCTGCTAGATATATGTGGGACTGGACAAATGAATACAAAAGAGATTTAGGACTAAATTCTGGTATCAAAAAATACACTCTATGAATAATCATAAATAAATTATTTTTGAAGCTAAGACAATGGGATTATATAGCATCTAAAAGAGCAGATATAACTCTCGCTAACTCACATAATACAAAACAAAGAATCAATAAATATTATAGAAAAGATTCTGAAATATTATACCCACCAGTAGAAACAAATAGATTTGGTAAACTATGAACAAAAGCTCCTCTATCAAGTCAAATACAAGATATTCAAGAGTGATATTATATCATAATTTCAGCATTAACAGAATTCAAAAAAATAGAAGTAGCAATACAATGATTTAATAAAATGCCAAATCATAAACTACTAATAATATGAAAATGAGACTATGAAAATACTCTGAAGAAAAATGCAAATACAAATATTATCTTCACATGAGCGAAATATGATGACGAATTGGTATTTTTGGTACAAAATAGTTTGTGACTAATATTTCCTGGTGAAGAAGACTTCTGAATTGTACCAGTAGAAGTAATGGCAGCAGGTAAACCTGTATTTGCATATAGATGCGGATGATTATTAGAAACAGTAGTAGAATGAATCACAGGTGAATTTTTCGATGACAAAAATGGTGTAGATTTCATAGAAAAATTCGAAAAATTTAACCAAAATAATATTAACTGAACTTATACTATAGATGCTTGTAAATCTCAAGCAGAAATATTCTCTCTAAGTAAATTTGAAAAAAGAATTAAAGAACTTGTAAATAATTAAATAATATGTATAGTATATATATTATTATCAATTAATAATTAAAAAAATGAATAACTTAGATAAATCTCAAATAGATTCTTTCAAAGAATCTTGATATACATTTGAAGAAATAAAACATATAGATAATGCTTTATGAGAAGATTGATGATATACACCTGCTGAATTATATATGGAACTATTAAAACATAGAGAAAAAGTATTATGTACAAAATAATATATAGACCTTCATCTTTAAATGACATTAATGAGATATTTGATTACATAAGTGTTGATAATTTGCAAGTAGCTATAAAAGTACAAGAAACTATTTTTAACTTTATCAATTATTTAGCTATTTTTCCTATGTTATGAAAACAGAATTGAAATTGATTTAATCTTAGAGAAATTATTGAACCAGCTTTTAAATAGAGAATTATTTACAAAATTGAAAATGATACTATATTTATAATTTGAGTATTCAAAAATAAGAATTTATACTAAATTCTTATTTTTTAAAATATTATATATTACCATGAAAAAATTATTAGAAAAAAATTTATTTACGATACTTACACAATTTTTGATTATTGTGTTACCTTTTTATGTTCTTATTGCAGTTTTTTTTAGCCAAATAGTATGAATAACTAATGCATGATTTTTCATAAAAGAGTTCATTATTATACTTCTTGCATTTAGTTTAATTTATGAATTTGTAAAAAATAAAAAGATACCCCAATTTGATACCATAGATTATTTAATATTTTGATATATATTTTATTGAATAATAATTACATTTATAAACTGATTATGATTAGATAGTATATTTTATGGTTGAAGATATGATTTCATATTTTTTATTGTATTTTTGATCTACAAGCATTGAAATGAATTTTTACAAGTTAAAAATAAAGATTTATGTAAATTATTACTTATTAGTTGATGATTATCTATAATGTTCTCATTAATGATTAAATTCAGACTTTGAGAACAAACTCTTATATCTTTTTGATTTACTGATTATGTAAGCAACTGGACATTTTCTTGAAAAATCCCTAGTTATCATGGATTAGAAAATAGTGGTATAAAAAGATTTCAATGAATATTTGATGGCCCAAATCAAATGGCTTTTTATCTAATATTCTACACTTCAATAATGATGCATTATCTAAAAAAGAAATTTGAATACCATATAATTCTAGTATTAATTTTTTTATTTATACTATTATTTATTACATATTCTAGAAGTGCTCTATTATGAGTAGTTTCATGATCTGGATTACTAATATTATTAAATATTAAAACAATATACAAAAACCATAAAAAAATATTAATAAATGTTATAACGAGTATATTAATCATAACTTGAATATTACTTATGATATTTAGTGATAGAGTTCATAATATATTCTTTAGAACTTCATCTACTACATGACATTTTGATAGAATGGAGATATGAATAGATAGATTTCTAGAAAAACCATTATGAGCATGATTAGCTGAATCTGGTCCAGCATATAGAAGCATATATCCAGATAAACAAACAAAACTAGATGAACAATATTATATACCTGAGAGTTGGTTCATACAACAATTAGTAGAATGATGAATTATATATTTTTTACTATTCATATTTATTCTTGTAAATATTTTGAACAGATTATATACAAACTCAAAATCCATATTTGTATGACTCATAGCAATTCTAGTAATGAATATATTTTTACACATATTTGAGGCTACTTACCTATCTATATTATTATTCATTTTTGTTTGATTAATTTACAATAAAAAATAAAATAAAAGAGTTAAAATTTTATATATTTAACTCTTTTTTTATGAAAAAATTCCTAAGTTTGATTGTGTTTTGCCTATTTTATTTTAATAGTTTTAGTGCATATGCACTTTCACCAATAGTTGATGATTATCTAGTTAAAAACAAAACAATATACGAAAATCAACTTAATAAAACAGTAAAATGAAAAAAAATTATAACAACTATAAATAAATTTTTAGAACAAAATGCTCAAAATGAAACAAAAATAAATGAATTATTAAACAAAATAGAATCAATAGATATATCTCAAATAAAAAAACAAGATACAGTAAATAGCTTGATGTACTTGAGTACAGTATTAAAAATGGCTAGCAATAATATAAACCTATTAAAAAATAATCCAGTAATCAGTTATGAAAAATTGTCTATAACTGTCTATGATGACAAGAGATGTACAAACTGTCCAACTCAAGAAGTAATAGACCAATTGAAACTATTGCCATCTATATCATGAGTAGAAATAATAAAAAAAGATTTTTTAGATACATGAGTAGAAAAATACTTAAAAGACAATGAAGTAACTGCTTTACCACTTATTGTATTTAGTACTAATAATTTCGATGTATCAAAAGATGAATGACCAGAAAATGCTAAAATAAACAATTATTTAATACAATTACCTAGCTCAGAATATAGCTTATCAATATGAGCTAATTTTAACCCTTTTATAAAAAGAAGTGCAAAATGATTTCTAATTTTAGAAAAAGATAAATTACAAAAAATAAAAGACTCATCATATGTAAAATGAAATAAAAATGCAAAAATAACTTGGATAGAATACTCAGACTTACAATGTCCATTTTGTGCTAAATTACATAATAATTGAACAGCCGTAGATTTGCAAAAAAAATATGGTGATAAATTGAATATTATTTTTAATCACTTCCATCTAGAATTTCATGAAAATGCACAAATAGCAGCAGAAGCATTGGAATGTACAACAGAACAAAAATGAGCAGATGTATTTTATAAATTGATAGACAAAATTTATGTAGATGAAATTTCATCTAAATCATACATTATAGAACAAGCTGTATCTTTATGAGCTAATAAAACAAATCTAGAAAAATGTATAAATGATGGAAAATATACACAAAAAGTAAAAGACCAAATGAAAGTATGAACTGAAATGTTTGCTGTTACATGAACACCATGAAATGTACTGATAAATAATGAAACATGAGAATATGAGGTAATATCTGGAGCATATCCTACAAGTGAATTTGAAAGAGTAATTGATAGTTTGTTGAAGTAAGTTTCCTACCTAGAAGAAAATAGCTGTACTATTTTTTCTAACCCATCCCCTCATACCTCGGTATACCCTGCAGGGGGGTAGGGATAAAACTATAGACCACAATCACTAAGTTTAATATATAGATTTATGATGTAATGAAAAACTTGATTATTCTATAATATTTGTTATTATTCAAATATATTTAATTATATAACTCGATAAATATGAAAAAAATAGCTTTGTTAATAATTTCTTTATTGTTTTCTAGTATTATTTTCACTTGAGTATCTGCGGCAGAATCTGAAGCTAAGCTTTATAAAGATGCTATACTTTCTACTAACAAAATAAAAACTGATTATATAAATGGTAAGGATTTAGTTAAAAAGATTGAAAAAGCATTTAATAAATTCAGATACGACAAAGATAGAGTAAAAGCTCAAAATATTCAAAATATAGTAAAAAAAGGTATAGATAAATTGAATACAAAAACAAATCTAACAAGTGATGAGAGAAAAAAACTAAATCTATATAACAATATATATTATAGAACTCTTTTGTTATTGAATTATCAACTATAAAAGTAAAACTCCCCTACTTATTTTGAGTAAGGGAGTTTTTTTAGTAAACAATTATAATATATAATTATTGTTGCGATATTTCTTCTATATTCTATCAAAAAAAGTAGCAAATCAAAATTGTTTGCTACTTTTTAGGTTTTTACCTCATGATATAATCAGCATTTGCAATAAACATCAGCCTTCATACTTCCTTATTTAAACTAGTATCAATTAGTTTGAAGTACCAATATTTATCTGTTACTACATATTCAAGTTTATAAGCTTCGTTTTGAGTATTTATTCTTCAATCTTTAAAAATTGTGAACAACTCTTTTTTGTCTTTATCTCATATTCTATAAATAGATAATGCTCATGGATTATAGTCTAAAGTTTCTGGTGTACTGTAAAATGAATAATTTGCTTTATTAGTTAACACAAAATATATTCATTTATCTTTTAAATTTTGGAAATCTTCTACTACATTTACTTTATTTACTCACTGGATATGTACATATTGATAGTAAATATCTAATCAAGAATCCTTTACTAATATTTTTGGAAACACAGAATCGTTCAAAGAACTATTAGAAGAAAGTACTTGTGTAGTCATAGCTAAATCATTAAAAGATATCTTTCAAGAATTTTCATCTATATTAGCAATTTCTAATCCTTGCCTGTATAGTTTTAATCAACTACCAGTAGAAGAAATATTAAATTTGTAATTTCATTTAATAGTATTAGATTTATTTATTCAAGAATCATCATTCAAACTAGAGACTACACCTCATCTAAATCTATATAGATTTATAGGTTCATCAGTCAAATTTTCATTTATACTTCAACTAACTGTTCAAGAATTAAAAGAATTAACTCTTGGTTTTGGAGAATATACTTCCAAATTTACTTCTTTATAACCACGATTATTATTTGCATCATACATAGTAATTCAAATCTTTTTCTTGAATAAGTTATCAAATTTTGCAAATTCTAGTTTTATAGCAGTTGGAGAATAAATAACCTTTACTACATCTTTATATATTCCTGCTATATTTCAATCATCATCATTTTTTGAATTACCATCACCGTCAGTATCCTTATCTAAGTCCATATCTACAATAATTTTCTTGATATTTCTTATTCAAGAATCTTCATAAATATATTGTGTTAGATTTGTAGTATTTTTTTGGTATACAGGGATTCTAATATTACTTAGTCTCAATTCTGGAGCTTGAGTATCTGCTTCTTTTTGAGGAGCAAATAATACTTGACTAGATAAAGTAGAATCTATATTATTTTTGAAAGAATTAATCTTAGCATAATACAAATCATTATCTTTATTTGTTCTAATATAATAATCCTTTGATTTGTATCATAAATCATATAATTCCCAAGAATTAGTTTTTGAAAAATCAATTCATAATTCAGAATTATCATAATATTTTATATCTATATAAGTTTGTTCATTTATAATATTTTCATTTCAATCATACAATATTTTTGTCCCAGGAAATAATGGTTTATTTAAATAATTTCTTATAGCTGGTCATTCATAAGTTATTATATTTGATCACTTTATATATGCGCTTCCTGATATTCAAATGATTTTTATATCAGTCAGAAATTCTAGATTCTCATAAGCTCATGCATTTGCTCTTTTTACTTTTTTATCGTCATTTTTATCTAAATAATTTATAGAAAAAGAATTTCCTCATGCATACAATTGTGTCCCTTTATTTAAATTAACTACTTTGTTATCTCATAAGTCATCTTTTATATTTATTAGATTTGATGTTTGCAATTTGACTCATTTTAGATTTCAAACATTATTGATATATACAATATTATTTCTTTTAACATATACTTCATTTTCAGAAATTTTTGTAGTTTGATTTATATTTGATACTCCATCAATAATACTCTTCATTACATTTTGAGGCCTATAATTAACATCTTTTTCCCATAAATACTTATCAATCAATTGATAAAATCATATTCTATAATTATTAATTGTTTTATTAGTAGATGCAGAAAATCAAATATTTATAGTAGAATTAGTATTACCAAATTCTCTAAAATTATTTACTGTATCAAAAAATACATCTCAGTTAAAAAATTTATTATCACTAGATTTCAAAACTAAAGGATTAGTTGTTAAATAAATTTTTGTAGGTTTGTTTTGTAAATTTTCTTTTAAAAACAATTGTCAATTAACAAAATATAATAGATCTTCATCTCAATCATTATCTATATCAATAATTTTTGTTTGTTCATTTCCATCCAGTTCATCCAAATAATCAAATAATCTATATGAAGTATTTCATTCTAAAATATACAATCATTCATACTTATATTTATATTGAGATTTAGATTGGGCTTGGCAAGAATTAACAGTAGCAGTATTAGAATTGATAGAAATATCTGTATTTGTAGCTGCTAATAAATTATTTGTTGATATTTTTGATTGAGAATCTTTATAATTTTCTAGAGGAGTTTTAATAGAATCTAACAATTCTTTAGAAGATTCTTTCAATTCTTCTCTTATTCCATCTCATTTATTATCTACTAGATTTTTTGCTTTTTCTATGAAATTATCGTTATATTTTGATAATTTTTTGTTATAATCTTCTATTTTTTTATTTGAATCATTTGATCAAACTTTTGTTATAATAGTATTTTTTCTAGAATTTTCCAATTGTTTCTTTAATTCCTTATTTTTTATTATTTCAGTATTCAATATATCAGTTACGATATCAAATTTTTCAGTATTAGCATCTTGTAATTCTTTTATTAATTTATCTTCATTAGAATAAGTATAACTGTTTACATGTTCCCATACTTGTCTCAAACTATCTAGTTTAGGATCAGAAGTAATAGTTTTTGAAGCCAAAGAATTATTAACTAATTTTTTAAATTCTGTATTATCTACCGTTTCTCACTTTTTTTCTTCCATAGTATTAGCAAGGTGTTGTATATTTGTAGAAACTTTTTGAGCTAATATATTAGCCAATTTATTATTAATACTAGATTTTCAAAAACTATTATCAATTCAATTTGGAGATACTTCTATATCAATATTTCAAGGTCAAACAGGTGCAATATCTCTGAAATCCATATCACTTGACTTAACATCAAACATATTAGTAAAATCATTTGTGAATGCATTTATTGGCATAGCCATTTGTCTAGCTAATTCTACTATAAAATCAGCTTCAAATTCCATATTTACATAAGTACTTACCTTTATAGCATCAATAAATGGAAACGAAAATTCTGGAGAAGTATTTTGAAAAAAATCAAATGATAAATAACCAGTTCTTTCAGTTAAAAATGCAATCTGATCTCAAGCTCTCCACTCTGGATGAAGAACAGATGATTTCAAAATACACATTGCTTTTGTGATAAGCTTTATTATGTCTACAATTATTTCTATACTAGATAATAATTTTGGTAATTTTGGTGGTGGTGGTAAATCTGGAAGTTCAATAGTTGGCAATGAAGGTAAATCAGGTAATCTAGGTATTTCCAAAGTAGGTAAAACAGGTATTTCAGGTAATTGTACACTCAATGCCATATCTACACTAGGAACATTTGGTAAATTTAATTCTGGTAAACTTGGTAAAATAATTGGTTTAGATGTGATGTTATATTCTGGTAAAGTAACTCTTAATCAAGCTCTAATATTATGTAAATCTAATATAATATCAGGCCATTTAGGAAATCTAATTATTGGAATTTTTGGCATTATCATATCAATTAATGAAAATTCCTCTTCTAATGCATCCTGTCTTTCATTTTTACAATCATGACACTCTTGTTCATAATCAAAAAACACGTCAACAAGTAATTGCCAAGATTTAAGAACAGCTTTAATCAAAATATACAATTCTACCCAAGCTTTAAATCTAATACCATTTTTTCATATCCGTCATCACAATATAAACGAAATAGTATCAATATTACATAAAGTTTGTTCCAAATAATCTTGTTTTTTTGTAATTAAATCATTAATATCTTCAGGTATTCTTTTATAAGATTTTATTACTTCTATATTATTTCTTAAAGATCAGATCATACCATTAGCATTAGCTAATAATTGAACGGAAGCTTTACTTGATAATTCATTATTTTCTACACAAGCCTTTTGGTCATCAGGATTTGAATATTTACAAGTATTTCACATAGACCATGCTTCTGAAGCCCTATTTACTTCAAATTCCCGTTGATCTAATGTGTTTGACCAAGTAGAAATAGTTCTATTTAATTCTGCATCAGATAACCAAGGTAGATTTATATTTACAGTTTCTTGGTCAATATATACAAGAGGTAAACTACCAATAAATTCATATGCTTCTTTTATTCAAGAATTTACTTTTTGTGCATATTTATCAACAGATTCATTTCATATAAGATTTGGATCTATAGATAAATTATCCAATTGAGCTCTTGATTTATTTCAGCTCATTTCTCACCAATTTCAATCAAGAATTCAAGTAAAATCAGGTAATATAACAAATAATGTAGGAAAATCAGTAAGCTTATTAGCTATTTCCTCTATTTGTCTAGTTACCCAATCCATTAACCAACTAGGAAATGGACTTATTCTACTCATATCAATTTTGATAACATCTTCGAAATCTCAACTAAATAAAGATTCTAGATCAACACTTACTTCTGCTCAAGTATCTCACTGACTAAACAAAGGAGTAATTGGGGTATCAGAAAAATCTCATGGTAAAAATTCAAATGCTTTCTCTACTGGTCACTTTTTAGCTTCTTGCAAATAAATACCTAGTTTTTCATTAGAAGGTAAGCTTGATTTTTCATCTTGCTTACAATTTCAATTAATCAAACCAAAACTTCAATCTGTAGAATAATTTGGTATTCCAGTAGATCATACATCTCAATCTGATCAATCCCCTGCACATCCAAATGTTTTTTTAGCTACGACAATACAGTTTCATCCTGGAAATAAAGGACTAAATGCTTGTGGAATAGATATTCAAGCAATTGCTGCTGGTCATCAAAAACATATAGCTGTTCATACTCATCAAGTAAGTGTAGGGGTAACAAATATTCTGAAAAAATTAGTAGGATTGTATATTCATAAAGCACCTCATGCTCATTTTCAAGAACATCATATAGAGCTTACTGAAGCAGGCCAATATGAAGGTACACATAAAGGTCAAACACTTTGCCAAGTATTCATTGAAAATATTGGTAATCATTCATCTACTTTTAATCAATCTCATATAGTTCTTCACATAAAAATTGGATCAGATCATGGAGCTAATGGTGCCCAATTCAACGGAGAAGCAAAACAAGATTCATTACCAAATCAACAATTTAATCATTGTACAATATTATCAACAGAATCCAATGCTGAATCCACTTTTGCTCACATTCATCATAAATCAACTGTAATACTTCAATCCATATTAAAATTATCTTCATCATTTGGTATTCAATCATAATCACTATCTAGATTAATTTCTGATAATTTTTGTTTTGAATATTTTTGTAGTTCATTTGTATCATTGGTATTCGTTAATTTATCTATATAGTCAGGTACTCAATTTCAATCTGCATCAAATGTATTTTGTTCAATCTCTGGTGGTAGTATTGATTTTTGTTCATCACAAACTGGAGTTTTAGTTCATTTTTCATATGTTCTAGCTACTAATCATGACCTATAAATCTCTAATGGATTACTACAATTTTGGTTATTAGGTTTTAATATAATATCACCATAAATATCGTCTCATAGTTCTCAAGTTTCAAACAATCAAACTTCTAATTTATTATATTTAAGAGGTTTAACTTTTGTTTTGTAAGAAAAAGTAACAGTTCAGTTTAAAGGAATATCAAAATTATCTATCAAATAAGAATATCAAACATTTCAGTCAAATATATCAAAATCTGTTAATGATTTAAATGAATTTTTGTCCAAACTAAAAACATCTGGTACCTTTTCAGCAAAAACAACATTTTTTAAATTAGTATTTGAAACATTTTTAAGTTTTACTTCTACTTCAACTATATCATTAGCTGAAATAAATTTACTATTCTTATCTATGTATGTTTTTTCAACCTTTAATCAACTATATTCACTATATTCACTTTTCAAAAAATAAGAACTTCATCTATCATTAGAAAAATCTTCATTTCAAGAAATATAATTTTCTTTATCTAATACTAATTTTCAATTAGAGTAAGGATATTTAATAAATAAATAGCTATCTACTTGAGAATTTTTATTAACTTTATCACCTGGTTGATATAATCAATCAAAAAATACTAATCATCAGTCATTTCTAGTATTAGAATTTAGAGTTACTCAATGATATGCAGAAATTCTCTTTTTCGTAAATATAGGTTTATTACTACTACCTCATCAATAAAAAATATTTAGTTCTCAAAAATCATCTAAAATAACTAAATCATCTTTTCAATCTTTATCCATATCAAATTTTTCAGCTCTTACAATTCTTCAAGCAAGAGAAAAATTATCTATTAACGAAATCCTAGAAAAATCCTTATTCTCATTATTTAATAAAAACGGTTTTCAATCTTTTGATACAAAAAATATATCTTCGTATCAATCTCAAGTAAAATCTCAAGTCTTTAATAAATCATGAGATCATAAATCAACTAATTTTACAACATTTCACTTATCTAATAAATATTGTTCTACTTTTTTATTTTCTAATAATTTCAAATAATTATCATTTTTAACTAATAATATATCAGCTTTATTATCATTATTATAATCAAATACTTGATATGATTTGACATCATCATCTATTGAAAGTAATTTTCATATAGTTGAATCATATTTTCTATCTATATTTGTTTTGGGCAATTTTTGTTTAATTTGTTTGAGTGTTATAACTGGATCTCATAAATTTATTACTCAAAAACTCATATAATCTTTAACAGATTCTCAAACAGATTTTCATGCAGAAAATGCAAGAAGAGATTTATTTCATGCATCCCACCCTATTCATTTTTTGTTAGCAAAATTTTCAATTCAATCTGTACTACTACTAGAAAAAGAATTTAATTTATTAGATTTTGTAAAAGGATCATTATAATAAAATATCTTTGATTGACTATTTATATTTCAATTATTATATGTTCAATATGCTCCAGACTTAATCAATATTGCTATAGAATTACTTGTATTTTTAATTTTTGAATCAAATATATTATCATCATTAGAAGTACTTATAGTAGGATTTATAAAATTGTATCATAATTCTCATATAATCTTTCATCAAGATTTAATATTAATTGATAAATACTTAGCAGAATTATTATTATTAAATTCAAATTCTACTGATCATAATCTATTAATAGTTCAATCATTTAAAATTTCTAAAAGATTTTTTCAATATATATCTCTTAATATTAATTTTGAATCGTTATTATAAACCTTATAATTTTGTGATGATGATTTTAATACTATAGAAGTTTTTTTAGGATCAACACATGTAGAAATATTATTTTCACATGTTGATAATTTAATATTTGAACCAAAATTATAATAAACTTTAGCTACAAATATATTTAGAGCCTTATTATAAATATTTAATCACAATTTATTATTAACAAAATATGGATTTATTTGTAAATCTTGTGATAAATCATTTTTTGAAAACAAAGTTTTTATTCAACCAAAATTATTTAAATCTAAAATATTATTATATGAAAACGGATTATTCAATATTGATGTAACTGCTAATGATCTATTATTTCTTTCAAAAAGTAAACTACCAGCTAAATAATCCTGCTCATATATATCTCAATAATTTGATCATAATAATGTCGTATAAATAGAATTATATTTTTTTCAATTCAATTTACTATCATTCCAAAAGTAAAATGTTTCTATTTTTAATGCATTTTCTCATACTCATTTTATTTCCACTTCTCATTTTTCTGATTGAATTTTAAATGAATTCAAAAATAAACTTGGATTAGTTCCAATTTTGAAATATGCCACTCAAGGATTTACAGTTCAATTAATTCTAAAACTGCTAGTTCATTCTTTTACAATAGCTTCACTTTTATCAGAACTTATAATATTAGCATATTGATCTAATATTTCTATAGTTGTAACTGTAGTATTATCATTGAAAACAAGATTGTTATACCTATCTTTTAGTTCAACATTTAAATTTGAAAAAGCTATCGGTGATGCTTCTATTTTGCTTTTAGACAAATTCAAATCTATCTTTACAGCCTTGTCAGGATATATTGTTACATTTTTTTGAACAATCTTTTTTAATCATTCTACTTGAAATTCTACAGGAATATTTTTTCAAGCTAGCCTCTTCGTTGTAAATTCGACTTCAGCTACTCAGTTTTTTAATTCAAAATATGGATTAGTAGTATCCAAAAATATTGTATCAGCAACCATGTATGCTCTAGAATTAAAATCAGATAATAGTTTTCAGTTAGAATCTCTAAGGGAAACTTCAAATTTATATTTTCATCATCATACTTTTATATTACCAGATATTGGTTTAGCAACTAAGTTAATATCATCATATACTTCAATATTTTTTGAAGTATTAATAATTTCTTTTCCATCATCATTTAGTACTGATACCTTTATTGTACTTTTTCAAGTTTTATCTGTAGATTTTAATCTAAATACTTTATATCATTCAAAAGTAGTAGATTTTAATTTATCAGATGAATTATCCAAAAATTGGATCGATTTTCAATCAATTGATAAATCAATGTCATAAAATTCTCATACAACTGGATTTAAAAATTTATCATAAATTGTTAAAAAATTAGTAGAAATATTTCATCAAGATTCCATTACACTTGTACCCAATTTTATGTCTACACTATTAGGTATTTCTGGTAAAAAAGTAATACTTTTTGTAGTTTTAAATCAATTAGAATCAGTTATTTCCAATTTATAACTTCATGATTTTTTTACAGAAAACAATCATTTAAAAGTATTTAATTCACTCTGTGATACTGTGAAATCTTCAACTATTTTATTATTTCATTCTAATATACTTATATTTAGAGGATAATTGATTGGTGACTTTTTTCAGTTTGCATCTATGTTTTCCAATAATAGTACAAATTTCTCACTACTTATTGACGAATTATTAATCAGATTTGATACAGATTTAATATTATTAATAGTTCAATCAACTAAGTACAAATTTGTTTTATCATTTACTTTTAAAGAATTAGATAACAAATCAACATCCAATCCTGATGTAGAATTTACTAATTTATAAGAAATATTAAATAATTTATCTCCTCTTACTTGTATTTCTATAGGATCTGAGTCTAAAAATATTGCTTCTTTTTTATTAGAATCTTTTTCTCTTATATATGCTTTCAAAAATATGTTTGCATCAGTAAATTTTAGTCAAATTCAATAATTTGCTATTCCTCATTGTGATCTAACTTTTCATTCTTTAAATGTAATATATTTAGTTACTTTAGATAAATCACTATTAGAACTATCTTTTATATTATAAACAATTGTTTTATTTGTAGTCGATATATCTTTTTTATTATCTTTGGCTATTTCTAATTTATATAGCTCAAAATAAACATCTGTACTATTAGCAATTTTTACAGTTTTTCAATTTTTATCCTTTATTTCTGCTTTTAGTATAGCATTTTTGTTATAAAAATATTTTTCACTATCGCTACTTAATTCTAATTTTGCTCAACTTAATTTTTGTTCTATACAATCATTAATTCAATTTTTATCTACATCTCAATTACATTGTAATACTTCTTTTCTCTCTTCATCAGACAAAAAACTACTTTCTAAAAGATTTCCTGATTCTCATATTATACTAGGTCAACATACTCACTCTGAAATAGATATTGATGGTGGCATCATATCTCACAACCAACACATAACAGCAGGTATCCAACTCCAAATAGGTACTCAATCAGGTGGGGCACATTTAAAAGTTTGATTATTATTTCAAGCCGAATCATTTCAAGATACATTAGCTCAAAGTAATGTAGATGATAAATTTATATTATTTGTGAATATATCTGCATATGGATTTTGTGCTTTAGCTTTTGGATCCATTTTTATATACATATTTTTTGCATCTCAAGGTGCTCATAAATATGATATCTCATACTGTTTTTTATTTTTTGGTAATAAATATTTCGATTCTTGTTCTCCAAATTGATCAATCAAATAGTTATCAAAAATAAATCAATACTTAGCAGATGTAGAATTCAGATTATTCCAATATAAAGATAAAACTAGAGTATCATAATAACTTAGTGTTTTTTCATCTCAAGCAACTTTAAAAGTTTTATCTTCTTTATTTTTAAGTATTTTTGTTAAATCAAAATTATCTTTTGGAAATGATCCTATTTTCAATAAATTATAAATATCTTTATCTTTTCAAATTAATGAATTTGGATTAGTTTTTCTTATTAATTCATTAATCTCTTTTGATTTTTCATCAAGTACTTTATCTAATTCTTTAGAAATAGTAGCATAAGATACTTTAGAATTATCTTCTATTTTTAATCTAAATAAGTTAGGATACTCTATTTTTGCATATTCTCAATTAGATGCTACAAAATCAACATATCTATTTTTATCTATTGGCAATGATTCAGCAATCATTGATTCTATTTGTTTTGTTAATTCATCACTAGTTGGTGACTTATGCTCTAAAAATGAAGGTATTTTTTTATATGAAAATGTATAATCACCATTTCATGCTACATTTTTTCAATCTAAAATAATATTTCAACTTGGATTTTTATAATTATTTTCAAAATTTTTAGAAAAAGAAAAAGTCTTACCAGAATTATTATCAGTAGTACAAGACCAATTAACTCTTCATCAAAAAGTTGGAATTCTATAATCAACATAACATTTACCATCTGAATCCCTATCATGGGATTGTGCTAGAATAAAATTATTTTCCAAACAGTTAAGAGGTGAATATATTTTTGAACTATCCGTTCTTATTTGTGATCATCATATATCAAAAACTGGATAAATAGCTCATTTAAAATCTCTATTTTTAAGTACTCTAGAACCATTTACTAATTGTTTAGTATCAAGATTTAAAGGACTATTCCCTCACCAAAATCAATTAAGTGAACTTCAAGAAATAAGGTTTTGAAAACAATAATTTCTATCTGGTTCATTATACAATGTATCTTTATCAGTATTTGAATAATTTATATTATATCATCTATTTGCCTCAACCAATGTTCCTCAACTTAGGTTAGATCATCTATAAATACTACATTCTGCAGCAGATTTTATATCACTAGCTTTTTTTCAAAATAAATAATTTTGAAAAGTTGTTCAACATCAATTACTATCAGAAACACTTGTTGGTAAAGCAATATATCTAGACAATCCTGTTTTAACTAATTCATCAATTTGTTTTTCTAATTCTGTATTTATATCTTTTGTGATTTCATCATTTACTAAGTCAAGTACAGTTACAAAATAAGGAATCATATCTACATTTAATGATGATCAAGTTCCGTTATATCTTCAAGCATTATGAACATCTTTTCTGAAATCTCAAATAGTTCATTTAGCAAAAATTTCTAAAAATTTTTTAGTAACATTATTTATTAAATACCTATTATGAATATCTGGAACTCTGCTAGTATCTGGTTTTTCTCATATATATTCTTTTCAATAATTAGGATCTACTTTTTCTAATAATTTTGCTATTGTTTCATTAGAACTAGAGCTACTCTTATTTATAACTGCATCTGATAATTTTTTATTAAATCTAGAATAAAGAATATCTTCTTTATTTTCTAAATATGATTCATATGCTTCATAACTATTATAATTAAGCGCTTTTTCTTCTCTAAATTGATCATAATAAAATACATAAGGCTCATATACGCTAGGAATTCATACTTTATTATTTCAATTTAATACTCAAGCTGAATATTTAAAATTACCTGTTCATGAATAATAATCATGATTTTTGTCTAAATAATCTCTAATTCATGAAATATTTTTTTCAAATGTTCAAAGATTTGGAGTTATTACTCAATGCCATATCTCTGATTTCAATCAATCTTTATTATCTACATTTTTTTCATACCTGTTTGTTTCATGATTATATATATAAACCTTATCATCAAAGTCTGTCAATGGTAAAATAGTTCTTGAATATGTATTTTTATCAAAAACAGTAGGTAAATTAAAATCTCAAATAATTACTGTTCATACAAGTTTTGATTCAAAATCTACATTTTTATCTACAGATTTATATCACTGTGTATATAGAGATTCGTTTAATGAAGCAATGTTAAAGGCAGGAGTATTAACAGGAGTTGGTAAAATAACAACTTTTGTGTTTTCTAATACTCATTGTATATCTTTTGAATATCTATTTATTTCAGACTTCAATTCATCATATGTATCTTCATCAACTATAACAGACACCAGATTATAAAAATCTGAACTTCAAGCGAAAGTATCGAAGTTAAAAGGAACTCTAAAAGATATACTAAAAAGTAATGAAAAAATTAAAAAACTTGATATAAATTTTTGAAATTTAGAGTAATTCATAACCAATTTTTTCGCTAAATAAATAAAACAAAAAGTACTTTTTAACATTTTACTAAAAAATCTATATTTTACAACATTTTTTGTATAATTAATTTATACAAAAAATCGCTTTTTCAAGCGATTTTTTAAATTTTTTTATATCTCAGTTCTTCATCCCATAAATGGAACTAATACTTCTGGTATTTTTACATTTCCTTCAGCTGTTTGATAATTCTCTATAATTGCTATTAAGCATCTACTCATAGCTATAACTGTACCATTTAAAGTATGTACATATTGTAAATCACCATTATCATCTCTATATTTGATTCACAATCTTCTAGATTGATATTCTCAAACATTACTACAACTAGTTACTTCTCTATATTTTTCTTGTGCTGGCATCCATGCTTCTAAATCATATTTTTTCATAGCAGGATTACCTAAATCTCATGAACAAACATTTACTTTTTGAAAAGGTATTCACAATCATTGCCATATTTCCTCTTCTACACTGATCATAAAATCATGTAATTTTTTTGATTCATTATTTTTACAAAAACATACCATTTCAATTTTATCAAATTGATGTCATCTAAGTATACCTCTCATATCTTTTCATGCTGATCAAGCTTCTCTTCTGAAACATGAACTATATGCAACATACATTTGTGGCTTATCCAAAGTCATTACTTCATCACAATGGTAAGATGTGACAGGTACTTCTGAAGTACCAACTAGATATAAATCATCATCTCCAGGATTTACTCAATAAATACCATCTTCTCCAGCAGGGAAAAAACCAGTACCAAACATAGCTTTTTCTCTAACTAAAACTGGTGGCAATATAGGATTAAATCACTTAGCAACTAATCTAGACATAGCATAATTTATAAGTGCAAATTGCAATAATACCAAGTCTCATTTCAAATACCAAAATCTAGCACCACTTACTTCAGCTCATTTTTCAGTATCAATCCATCACTTCGCTTCACCAATCTCGTAATGTGCTTTTACTTCAAAATTAAATTTAGTTTTTTCTTTATAATATTGTTCTACAGTATTATCTTCATCAGTATTTCAGATTGAAGCAGTATCATCTAATAAATTTGGCACTTTATAATACATTTCTTTCCATTTTTCTTCTACTTCAAATTGTTGTTTTTCTAATATTTCTAAATCTTCACCTAACTTTTTCATTTCTGCTATTTTAGCAGGTTTGTCTTCATTTGATAAACTAGGTATCTCTTTGCTTACTTTATTTTTTATAGCTCTCAATTCATCTACTTTTACTATTAACTCCAATTTGTGAGTATCTATTTCTAGAAATTTATTTAAATCAAGTTTTAAATTTCTCTTTACTATTATATCTTTTACCAACTCTGGATTATTTCTAATTATTTTTATATCTAACATGATTTTGTTTTTTTAATTTTTAAATTATATTTTCATAGTTCTGTAAACTAGAAAATATTCTGTACACAGTTACAGTTTTAGATTCTTCATTAACTCAATAAAATACTTTGTATTTTCATCTAATTATTATTACCCTAATATTATTTTTATACTCTTTAAATCTATGAGGAAATATTTGTAGAGAATATATTCAGGACACAATATCTTTATAAATATTATCAACAATTTCACTTGAAAAAGTATAGCTATAAATAAAATCAGTAATTATATTTAAATCACTTTTTGTTTCAGTTAGTAATTTAATTTTATACATTTTTTCATAGATTAATTCTAAATTTATTTGTTTCATCAAAAAATTCCTCAAACGAAATAGTTGGAGAATTCTCTGCTTCAGCAAGCAATCTATCAATTATTTCTTCTGCATCAGGTGATTCAAAATCTATAAAATTTTCTGGTTTTGTATATGTATTAGTTTTCATACTTTAAAATTAGAATTATTTCTCTTATTATAGCTAAAAAATCAAAAAATCAACTTAAAAAGTTGATTTTATATATATTTTTTCATAGCTATTTTTGCTTCTTTATCCATTGTTCTTTCTTTTAATATCTGCTTTTTTTCATAAGCCTTTTTTCATTTAGCTAATCAAACCCTAATTTTTATCAAGCTTCATACAAAATATAATTCTAAAGGTATTATAGAATATCAAACTTCTTTTATTTTTCAAATCAAAAATAATACTGTTTTTTTATGTAAAAATATTTTTCTCACCCTATCTACTTCTATTGATTCTCTATTTGGTAATGCTTTCCATGCTGATATATGCATTCATTTTACATACAATTCGCCATTTATGACTACTATATAAGCTCATTTTAAGTTTACATGTCAATTTCTTACACTTTTTGTTTCATATCATCTTAGTTCTATTCAAGCTTCCCAACTATCAGTTATTTCATAATCAAAATATGCTTTTTTATTCTTTGTTATGAGATTATCTAATCATTTTTTCTTCATATTTTATTATTATTATTTTAATTTTTTTTGATTATAACTATTATATATAATTAAACAATTTTTAAAATCAAAAAAATATCCCTATCCTGAATCATTTCCCTTTTAATAAAGGGAAATGGGCTACATTTTATAATTTTGTAACCTACCCCAGCTTTAGCTGGAGAACTCAAGGATGGAATAGCGTTTTCTTATTCTTCAAAATAATTTAACTGATTTTCCAATATATATTCATATGACTTTCATTTAAATAGCCAATCCCATCTCATATAATCATCAAAATCATATGATTCTCATTTTTTTAAATTAAATGGATTCCTATGAACTTCAAAATGCAAATGATAATCTGTATATTTTTCATCTGGTACTCAACTAATTCATATAGTTCATAAAGGTTGTCATTTTTTAACAACTTCTCAAACTTGTATATTTGAAACTAATTCATTTAAATGACTATACATTATTACATCTCATTTCATTGTTTTTAACCATACTTGATTTCATCTCAATATATCTAGATTTTTAACCAAATTTTCATCCGATAAATTATTTCATTTTACTATAGCATTCAAATCAGAAAAAACAAAATCAGATATTGTCCTTATTATTATTCAGTCATCCAAAGCAATTACTTGTTCTCAAAATCTTGTATCAATATCCCATCACTCATGTATTCAATATGTATAATCTTTTCTATATCCCCTCGGAGAATTTGGCATTTTAGAAAAATTAGTAGGCATTTTAAATCAATCAACAGGTACTATATATTTTTGACTTCTTTTAGAAATAATATTACTAACTACTCATTGATTATATATTGCTTCCTGTAAAGATCTATTATTAGATAAATATATATAATAATTTTCCTCTATAGATTTATCATATGAAGAAAATTTTGAAAGCGAATTTATTTTTCTGTTCAAACTAGCTTGAAAACGTGATAATTGTTCGTCTTTCAAATCAAGCATCACTGATAATATATTATATTCAGATATAATATTTATAGTAAATTGTAATTTAATAATATTTTTTTCATCTACTAAAACAAAATTATTATTTTTACATTTATTATCTAAAAATTTCAAATCAAACATATAAGAATTTCATTTTTTATGTGTGATTTTTGAAGATATTTTACATTCTGATTTTATTTTATATTTACTTAAATTATTTCATGATTTAAATAATATATTAGTTTTATTTAATTCTGCTGAATCCAAATATATATTATCTGATAACTTATATTCTATTTTAGTATTATAATCAAATATTCATGTTCATGCAAAAACAAGAGTATATCAAAAAACTAAACTAAAAATTATTACTCATATAATACCGGTTAAAATTGATTTACTTGTCATATTTATTGTTATCTTTTTTAAAAGTGCATTTATTATAGCGAAAATACAAATTTTACAAGCTATTTTTTAAATATTAAACAATTTTATGTTAAAAAATCAATATTTTTTATATACTACATGATTTATCATTAATAATTGATCTATAAATCTTGACATTTTGAAATCATTTTTCTATCAAATATAATCAATGTAAATTTGATAATATTCATTTGTCACAGTACAATAAATAAATTTTTGTATTGTCTAAAGATTCGAATTTATAATTAATATCATAAAATGGTATTTCTATTTTTTCAACATTTTCAATAATTAATGGTTTTTTATCTATACTTGTTTTTTCTCTAATATCAATAATTACTTCATTATCTCAAGGTAAAAAAACAACATCAAGAACAGTAGCATTAACTCATTTATATTGTTCCATCATATCTTTTACAAACTCTATTTTTTTATTTTCTACTGCTCTTAATAATACTTCATCTAGTATTTTTTCTTCTTCCAATAAAATATCTTCAAGTTTAGCTCAAACTGAAGGTCTATCAGATATTACTCAACAATATTCCGGCATATTACATGCGAAATTATATGTTCCAATTTGTTTTGATATATCTACTATTTCTTGTTTATTGTAAGAAATTAACGGTCTAAATACTAGATTATTACTTGCTTTATCTATTACATGAATATTTTTTAAAGTTTGGCTAGAAACCTGACCTAAACTATCTCATTTAATAAGAGCATAGTGTGATCATTCGGAAATTATTGAAGCTAATTTTAACATATATCTCTTCAAAATAATTCATCTATATTTATGATTAACTTTTTCTATTAATTCTTTTACAATTTCTTCAAAATTAACAGTTATAAATTTGGCTCTTTTATAAGGAATAGAAAAATTTCTCCACAAATAATTAGATACTTGTTTTACTCATAGCTCATGTGCATTTCATCATAAATTAAAAAATAAATAATCTACTTCGCATCATCTTTTAATCATTGAATAAGTACTTACTCAAGAATCAAATCCTCATGAAATCAAGCTCAAAACTCTATCTTGAAATCAAACAGGATATCATCAAATACCTTCAACTTTATTTTTAACTATATATAAATTATAATCTTTTATCTCAATTTTAACTATTATATCTGGTAATTCTAGTTTAACTTTAGAGTTATTAGAATCTCTTAATAAAGAAAATCACAAAAATCTCTCTAAATCAATTGACTTAAAAGAGTGATTACCTATTCTTTTTACCCTGACTGAAAATGTTTTATTATGAACTTTATCTAGATAATAATCTTTTACATTTGTATAAATCAATTCAAATACTTCATTAAGAGATAATTTTTCTACTGATTCTACATTATTATCATATAATCATATAGTTTCTACCTCCAAAAAATTTGAAATACCTGGTATTTTTAAAAGTATATTACTTATATTATTATTATCTTTAGAATCAATATTTATCCTATCCCAATTTCAAGTAAGATTTGCTTTGATATTATTAAATTCTAAATGTGTTTTTATATTATTTCTAAGATTAATAACCGCTCTTTTCCTAACTCATCTTGACTTGATAGACAATTCTGGTGAGATTTTTACTATATATTTCATTATTGTTTGGTTAAGTTTTTGAATAATCCATCAGTCCTTCGGACAGCTTCCTTTAATACTAAAGGAAGCATTTTTTACTAAGTACTGTTTTATTTTTGAGCTATCCCCTCCTTTAGTATTAAAGGAGGGTTAGGGTGAATTATAGCTCTTTCACTATCATCATTACTCAATCATCTAAATCAATTGGTAAAACATTATATTCTATATTATTTTCCTCTATAAATTCCCGAAGTCATATCATTTTATCTTTGAACTTTATAACATCATCTATGATTATTATTCATCATTTTTTTAATTTTGGTAATGATAATTCTAAAAAATCTTTGCTTCTTCTCATCATACCATCAATGAAAATGAAATCATAACTATTATCTAGTAATTTTGGTATTTCATCTAAAGCATTTCATAATACCAAATAAACTGTATCTAATAATCATACATTTTTGATATTTATTTTTGCTTCTTCATGAGATTTAGGAGAAAAATCTATTGTTAATAATTTTCATCATACCTTTTCAAGCTCTATTCAAAAATTGATAGCACTGAATCAATTAGCTGTTCATATCTCTAGCATATTTTTAGTATTTGATATTTTTATCAAATCACGCAAAAATTTTACATTTACATCACTTATATTAGGAACAGTATTTATTATTCAATACTGTCTCAATGATTTTAAATATTCTATTCTATCCACTTATAATACTTTTAAATTAATAATTTTATATATATAATTTATTCTAAAATAAATTTTTTGCAATATTTTACAACAAAAACTTGCGTTTTTAAAATATTTTCATTATAATAAGCAAGTTATAATTTAATAATAATTTTTATACATATGAATAATGTAATTAAAAATGGTTTATATACTTTAGCTTGATTATCACTTGGTGGTTTAGCTAATGTAACTAATGCAATAGATATTACGGGTTCTAAAAGTACAACTACTTGAGATTCTGGACAAAGTTGAGATTTGATAACAACTTTGGATAATATTCTATGATATGCATTAGGTTTATTGTACTTTATAGCTGTAATTTTTGCACTATATTGAGGTTTTCAAATACTTACAGCAGGTTGAGATGAAGATAAAGTTAAAAAATGAAAAACTACATTGATAAATGCAGTAATTGGTTTAGTTGTAATATTTCTAGCAAGTATAATAATTCGTTGGGTAATTTCATTAACTTCTACCGTTATAAAATAATATGAAAAAATTAATTTACACTATCCTCTTTTATTTATTATTTATAAACTTTTGTTCTGCTGAAAATGCAGCAACACTTTTTTGAATAGGTAGAGTTGATGAAAGATATATGAATTGAGATCTAGATTTTGTATCTACTGTAGATAATATTTTTTGATATATAATATGACTTTTCTATTTCATAGCAGTTATGTTATGAATATACTGATGATTTGTAATCTTGACATCATGATGAGAAGACGATAAAGTAACTAAATGAAAAAATATAGTTATATATGTAGTATTATGACTTATAGTAATATTTTTATCAAGCATCTTAATCAGATGGGTAATAGACATACTTTCTGATCCAGATGTTGTATGATGAAATAGTATAAATAATAACCAAACAATAAATCAGTAAAAAAATAGTATCTAAAAAAGATACTATTTTTTTAAAAATCTTCATCTTCAGTGCTAGATTTATCTGTCATAAAAGATTTTAATCAAAATCAGATAAGAATTCAGATAAATAAAGATACTAAAACTAATGTCCCTGCATTTGAATGCCACAAAAATATGTAAGTAGTTCATCATCATATAACAGCATTTTCTATAAACAATATAGCAGCTAAAGCAATTCCTCAAAACACTAATGCATAATTCATAGTTTTTATTTTATATTTTAATATAAAGCATTATAGACTAAGTTTATTTTTTTTCAACAAAAACTAGAAAAAAAAATAATTTGTTTTATAATCAAGAAAACTCAAGCTAATTCAAATTTACAATAATCCCTCCATACTTGTTGGATACACACTTTCCAGCTACGAGTCCGGTCTTTAGCGAGAAAGACTTGACACAGTAAAAAAGATAGAAATTATTAACTTGTTAAGAGTTTTATTAGATATTACATAATTAATTAAGAAAGATGTACATACATAAAGAAATAGAAAAAAAATGGCAAAATTATTGGGAAAATAATAAAACATTTAAAACTGAGAACCCACCACTTACCCCTCCCTATCAAGGAGTGGGACAAGAACAAAAACCAAAATATTACTGTTTGGATATGTTTCCGTTTCCATCAGGTGCTTGACTTCATGTTGGACACCCTGAATGAATGACTGCAAATGATATAGTAGCCAGATACAAAAAAACCAATTGATATAACGTACTTCATCCAATGTGATGGGACGCTTTTTGATTGCCTGCTGAAAACTATGCTATAAAAACAGGTATTCATCCCAAAATTACCACTTTGGACAATATAGACAATTTCAGAAGACAAATCAAATCGCTTTGATTTTCATATGACTGGGATCGTGAAGTAGACACTACTGATCCTAAATATTACAAGTGGACACAATGGATATTTTTGAAGCTATTTGAAAAATGACTAGCATATGAACAAGATTTACCAATAAATTATTGTCCATCTTGTAAAACATGACTAGCTAATGAAGAAGTATTAAATGACTTTACACATGAAAGATGTGGTACAAAAGTAGAAAAAAAACAAATTAGACAATGGGTTCTAGCTATAACAAAATACGCTGAAAGATTATTAAAAGATGTAGACAAACTGGATTGGCCAGAATGAATAAAAGATATGCAAAGAAACTGGATAGGTAAATCTGAAGGTTGTGAATTTGAATTAAAAAAATCTGATGATTTTGATAAATATATTAGAGTTTATACTACCAGAGTAGATACTGTTTTTAGTATGGCATTTGTTGTTATTGCTCCCGACCATCCAAATGTATATGATTTCATTACTGAAGATTATTACACTGAGTGTGAAGCATATATAGAAAAAGCAAATTCTAAATCAGACCAAGATAGAACTCAAGATGACAAAGAAAAAACTGGAGTATTTACAGGTAGTTATTTAATAAATCCATACAATAATGAGATAGTACCATTATGGATTTGAGATTTTGTATTATGACACTATGGTACTTGAGCTGTATTCTGAGATGCACATGATAAAAGAGATTTTTTATTGGCTAAAAAATATCATATTCCATTAAAAGTATCAATAATTCCTGCTAATTCAAATGAAGAGCTAATAAATAATATAAAGAATTTTGAAGAATGTTTTACTGATTATTGAGTATTAATAAATTCTTGAGAATTTGATTGACTTACTAGCACAGAAGCTAAAACAGTACTTGCAGAATATGCAGAAAAAAACTGATTTTGAGAGAAAAAAGTGAATTATAAACTGAGAGATTGGTTATTTAGTAGACAAAGATATTGGTGAGAACCTATACCTCTTGTTCATTGTGAAAAATGTTGAATAGTATGAGAAAAAGAAGAAAATCTACCAATATTATTACCAGAAACTAATAATTTTGAGCCATCATGAGATGGAACAAGTCCACTAAGTAAGATAGACAGTTTCGTGAATTGTAAATGTCCAAAATGTGATTGACCTGCAAAAAGAGAAACAAATACTATGCCTCAATGGTGAGGATCTTGTTGGTATTACTTGAGGTATATGGACCCTAATAATGCTAATGAATTAGTAAATAAAGATATTGCAAATTATTGGTGAGAAGTCGATAGTTATGTATGATGAGCTGAACACGCTGTACTACATTTATTATATGCTAGATTTTGGCACAAATTCTTGTTTGATATATGAATAGTTCCTACTGATGAACCATTTTTTAGACTGAGAAATCAATGATTGATATTAGCTTATTCTTACCAAAATCCAATAGGTAAACTAATAGCAAATGACTTGGTAGAAGAAAGAGATTGAGAATTTTATGACATAGAAACTGGTGATAAACTAGAAAAAGTTGTTGCAAAAATGTCAAAAAGTCTGAAAAATGTAGTAAACCCAGATGATATAGTAAATGAATATGGTGCTGATAGTTTGAGATTGTATGAAATGTACATGTCAGAATTTAAGGATAGTGCACCATGGGATACTAGTAACATAATAGGAGTAAGAAGATTTATAGAAAAATCAGAGAGATTATTTACTAGTGAAGCAAAAATATCTATTGAAGACGATAATTTTACTATGAAATTACTTCATAAAACAATAAAAAAAGTACAAGAAGATATAGAAAACTACAAATTCAACACTGCTATCTCTAGCCTGATGATTCTAGTAAATAATTGAATACCAAAAGATAGCGAATTACAAAAAGAATTTAAAAATACTATTGTAAGATTATTACACCCATTTGTACCACATTTAGCTGAAGAATTATGGGAAAGAATAACCTCACCCCAACCCTCTCCTCAATGAGAGGGGGTATCTACAAAATATCAATCTGTATTTTTTAGTGAATGGCCAAAATATGACGAAAAAATGACTATTGATGATACTGTTACTATATGAGTTCAAGTATTATGAAAACTTAGATGAACTATAGAAATAAATAAAGATGAAGAAAAAAATCTAGTTTTAGAAAAAGCTAAAAATAATAGTGATGTAGCAAAATGGATAGAATGAAAAGAAATAATTAAAGAAATATATGTACCAAGTAAAATCGTAAATATAGTTATTAAATAATAATAAATGATATATTTTATAATAGTTTTTCTAGAATGATTTACTACATTATCAGTAGAAATACTTGCTATTAGGAGATGTGTAAGTGTAATCGGTTCAAACTCTATTACTACTTCTATAATATTATGAGTTATATTAGTTGCTTTGAGTTATTGATATTATATATGATGAAAAATAGCAAGTAATTCAAGTAAGGAAAAAATAATAAAAAGATTATTTATTAATCTATTTATTTCTTGATTAATATACACTTTAATTTCTTTTCCTCTTGAAAATATAGTGTTAACTTATCTGCTAAATACATGAATTTGATATGCGTTATCAATATTAATAGCTATATTTTTATTGTTCTTTGTTCCTGTTTTTTTAGCTAGTCAAACTATACCATTATTAAACGAATTAATTGATTCAGAAAAAAAATCTGAATTAGTATGAAAATTGTTATTTTACTCAACTATTTGATCATTTATATGAAGTATTACAACTAGTTTAGTACTTTTTCCATATTTATGAGTAAGCAAAACTATTATTTTAAATTGAATAATATTACTTACATTATCTCTGATAATAATTATTATAAACAAAAAATCATTCAAGGATTATATTCTAATAATAAATTTATTATTATTAGTAATATTTTGAAAATTGATTTTATCTAATATTTTTGATAAAAATTATGTATACTCATTTGATTCATCACATAATGATATTGATATTATAGATTATGAAGATAATAAAAGAATTATGCTATTAAATTGAGCATTTAGTTCATGAATATATAAAGAAAATAAAGAAAGTTACTTCACTTATATAATAGAAACTCAAAATATAATAAAAAAATTAAAACCAAAAAATATATTAGTAGTATGATGAGCTTGATTTAGTTTACCTTATTATGTATCTAAATTAGACTTTATAGATAGTATTGATGTATCAGAAATTGATGTAGAATTATATAATATATCACAAAAATATTTTTTGGAAGAAAAATTAAATGATAAAGTTAATTTTTATTGAATTCCAGCTGAATACTTAGTAAATCAGAAACTAAAAGAATGAAAAAAATATGATTTTATATTTATAGATGCATATACTTGAAAATCAGTTCCTTCTCAACTATTAACTAAAGAATTCTATGATTGATTAAACAAAATATCTTCTTGAGCTATTGTTTTTAATTATATTTTTGATCAAAATAATAATTCAACATATTACAAAAAAACAGTAAATACATTAAGCAATTCCTTATGAAGTGTATATTTGAAATGAGTATCTGAGTTTGTATGAGAATATTGAAATTTTTTAGTCATAAATAAAGAATATAAGTGATTTAAAAAAATAGATAGATTTAAAGATTTATGAATATATACAGATGATAAATGAACTCAAGAAATAGATAAATATATGTTATTTAAAGACAATTATTAAAAAAACAATTAATCATAATGATTAATTGTTTTTTTGTTACAAATATACTTTTGCTTCTTCTACCATATATATTGTCTTACATCATGGACATGATAAGTAATATAGATAATAATAATCTCATTTTTTTTCTTTTTTAGCATTTTTTGGTTGCTTTTGTTCAACTGGAGTATGACATTTTCTACATAAATCTCATTTTTTTGTGATTTTTACATTTTTATTTAATTCTACTACATTATTTGTTTTTAAAAAATCCTTGGTAGATTTTTCTATTTCATCTTTAGATGGAATGTAATTAATATCATCTATCAAATCCTTTCTATTCATTGCTTGAGTTGCTAATTCATCACATCTTTCATTTTCTGAATGTCCGTTATGTCATTTTACCCAGTGAAATTTTACTTCATGTTTTGATACTAATTCAAGCAATTTTTCCCACAAATCATAATTAACTGCTTTTTTATTTTTAGTTCTATACCAATTATTCTCTTTCCATTTTTTTGCCCATCATTTTTCTATTCAATTAATAGTGTATTGTGAATCTGTATAAATATTTACTTTTGATTTAGTTTTTAGCTTTTCTAGTCAAGTAATAGCTCAAGTAAGCTCCATTCTATTGTTTGTAGTCAGTTTATATCACTGACTAAATTCTTTTTTTACTCATTTATAATGAAGAATAACTCAATATCATCACTTTCCAGGATTTGGAACTGATCATCAGTCAGAATAAATATCTACTTCTGGAAACTTATCATTTATATTCATTTTAATACTATTTAATTAATTATATTTGGTAAAATAATATAACAAAATTATAAATAAATACAAGTTTTAAAAAAGACATATTAAAATTAGTATGTCTTTTTTACTATATTATTTCAAATTATTATTTACAAAATCCCAATTAACCAAATTCCAAAAATTTTCCAAATACTTAGCTCTAGCATTTCTAGTATCAATATAGTATGCATGTTCCCAAACATCAACTACTAATAGTGCTTTGTATTCTGTTGTTAATGTAGTACCAGCATTAGAAGTATTTACTATCTCCAATCTTCATGCAGGAGTTAATACTAACCAAGTCCATCCTGAGCCAAAATTTGACAATGAACTTGCTGTAAATTTTTCTTTGAAAATTTCAAATGATTCAAAATCTCTTTCAATAAGTTCAACTATATCTCATTTTGGAACTCATCAAGAATTAGGTGCTAAACAATTCCAATAAAATGTATGATTCCATACTTGAGCTGCGTTATTAAACATTGGTCACTGTGAGCTTTTTATAAGATTTTCTAAATCATCATTATCAAAATCGCTTCAAATAGTTAAATTATTTAAATTATCCACATAGGTTTTATGATGCTTACCATAATGGTATTCAAGTGTTTCAGCAGAAATATATGGCTCTAAATCATTCATTTCATAAGGTAATTCAGGTAGTTTAAACATAATTATAAATTTAAATATTAAAATATTACCAAAATAGTAATCATTCTCATTATAAAATCAAGTAAAAAAAAAGAAAAGTAATATTCACAGAAAGCTAAAGCATTTGATAAATAATTTTCAACTGATGGCTTCAGCCATTTATGCTTAACTTAAATTTACCTCCCTTTATACTTCCTAATTAAATTAATTATAAAATATTTCAATTTCTTATTTACATATATATAACTTTCACTTACATCTCTGATATCACTAGTAAACTTTTTTTTGAAATCAGTTACTCATGCAAGAGGACTATCAATATCATCTGGTCATGCTACTCATAAAAAATCATATATATTTGAACCAAGTCATTTAGCTATTTTGATAGCTTCCCATTGTAATAGATAAGGTGACATCAGATTTCTATAATTACTATCTCAAGATGATGCTCAATAATAATAAATACTAGCATCTGCATCAAAAACAAATATTCATCCTGCAATTACTACTCACTCATAATAAGCTAATAATAATTTAGAATTTTCTAATATAGTTAAAAAAGATTTATAAAAATCAAAAGTATTTCAATTAAATCAATCTCTAGTGGTTGTTTCAAGCATCAATTTATAAAATAACTCAATATTTTCATCTATTTTATCAACAGATATTACTTTTATTCATTTTTTTTCTGCTAATTTAATGTTATATCTCCCTTTTGGTTTCATGTTAGACAGTATTTGTTCTTCTGTCAAACTTGTGTCTATAACTGCAGTATATGGAGTAATAAATTTCTTATAATATCACTTTTTAAATACTTTTTGTTCTTGCTCCTTCTCCTCCAAAGGAGAAGCTTGGGATGAGCTAAAATTAATAGCTTCAACTTGTAAAAACAATGCCTTTTCTTTTTTACAAAGTTTAATCATTTCATTAACATCTTGTTCACTTAATTGTTTTTCTAGTCACAATACAAAAAGCCCATATTCTCATAATGCGACTTTTCTCTTTTCTATAAATATTCAGTTTGATTCTATTATTTTTTCTGCTTGTCATGATGCAACTAGCATTTCTCACCATTTTTTTGTTTGCCAAATAGACATATTAATTAAAAAAGGAAATATAATTCTTCCCTTACAAGGGAAGTCCCGAAGGGAATGGGTTAATTAGATATTAGGAATATTATTTTCTTTTATAAATTTATCTAAATCAAATCATCTAAGCTCTAAATATGGATCAAATTCATTTAATATTATCATATCTGAAATTTCTTTTTGTGGTTCTATGTATTTTTCATGCATAGGATTTACTACTGTTTCAAAAATATGTACTATCTCATTTACTTTTTGCCTAGTCCTTTTCATATCTCTAAGTACTCTTCTGATTAATCTACCATGTGTAGAAGTCTCAACAAACAATTTCAAATCTGACAAACTAATAAGTATTTCATGAAGTGTAAATAATCATTCTACTACTATTACTTTTTTTGGTTCTATTTTGATAGAATTAGCTATAGATTTAGACTCAATGAAGTCATAACTAGGTATTAAGACTTCTTTTCAAGTAGATAATATTTCTAGATGTTCATGTAGAAGTTTAATATTAATAGCTTCAGGTTGATCAAAAGTGATATTGTTCTTTTTTACATATTCTGCTCAATAAAAATAATTATCCATAGATAATATTACAGAGTCATTTTTATAAAATTTAGCTATTTTATTAGCTACATTTGACGTTTTACCTGATGCTGATCATCATGCAATAAATACAAAAAGTATATCTTTTTGAGTCCATTTTTCTTTTATTATTCTTTTAGCTTTAAATAGTCATTCATACAGTGGAAATGATTTTACTTTCATATTATTTTTGTAAATGGTTAATTCATGCTCATGATATTTTTCTACCTCTAGGTGTTCTCTCTAAAAATCATATTTGCAATAAATATGGCTCTACTACATCTTCTAATGTTGCTTCTTCTTCTCAAATTGCAGAAGCTAAAGTATTCAATCAGACAGGTCATCAATTGAAATTTTCATACAATGTAGACAAATATTTCCTATCCAAATAATCTAGTCATAGCTCATCTATTCAAATATCTTTGAAAATTGACTCTAATATATCCAAACTAGCTACATCTTTTCAAATAGTATGATAATCCCTAACTATTTTTAGAAGTCTATTTGCTATTCTAGGTGTTCATCTAGATTTTTTAGCTATTATTTCTAATATAGATTCTTCAAAAAATAAATCTAATTTGGATGCATTTTTATGAATAATAAGTGAAATATCATCTATATTATAGAAATCCAGCTTCAAAACATTACCAAACCTATCTCTAAGAGGTGAAGACAATGCACTAAGTCTAGTTGTAGCTCAAACCAAAGTGAATTCTTTTAAAGGTAATTTAACACTCTGTGCTCAAGTACCAGATCACACCATAATATCAATCTCGAAATCCTCCATAGCAGTATAAAGTATCTCTTCTACTTGAGGTCTAAGTCTATGTATTTCATCTATAAAAAGTATATCTCCATTTTCTAAATTGGACAATATACTTACCAAATCTGATTGCTTATCTATAGCTGGTCAACTAGTAGATTTCAGATTTGTTTCCATTTCTGTTGATATAATATTTGAAAGAGTTGTTTTTCACAATCCTGGAGGACCATAAAATAGTACATGTTCCATAGCTTTTCATCTGATTTTTGACGAAGCAATAGAGACAGAGAGATGTTTTTTTATACTCTCCTGCCCTACATAGTCTTCCAATTTCAAAGGTCTCAAAATATTACTAAACCTTCATTTATCTACTTCTTTTTCAGTAGATGAAACTACTCTTTCTTTCTTATCTTTTTTTGATGATTCTATTACCATATGTTATATTATTCTATTTTATTATTTTAAGATTTTCAGGTATATTAATATTTAAAAGTGATTTCATTTGTGTGATTGCAACTTTATTTAAAGTTTCTAACCTTTCAGTCTGTTTAATTCACATTTTAATAAATTCAGCATTCATACTCTCAATATTTGCTAAAATTATAAGTTGTTCAATTGATGCATCATCTCTTATATTTCACTTATTTCATGGATTTTGTTCTCTATATTCTTTAGCAGTAATACCAAATAAAGCTTTATTTAATATATCTGCTTCATCTGCATAAATAAAATTTATTTCATTTTTTGAAAGTATTTTTGGAATAAGATTTTCCTTTATAGCATCAGTATGAATTTTATAATTTACTTTTGTTAAAAATCTCTTCACATTCCAATCAATAAATTTTAATTCATCTTGTTTCAACCTCTGAAACTCCTTGATGAGGTAAATTTTAAATTTTGGACTAATCCACATTCAAAACTCAAAAGCAATATCTTTATGTGCATAAGTTCATCAGTAACGCCCAGTTTTAGCAACAATTCAAATTGCATTTGTTTTTTGTGTCCATTCTTTAACACTTATTTTATAATTATTAAGTCATGCATTACTTTTAATTATGGCACATTCGCCATAATTAAAAGTAGGATTATTTACTTCTTCCCATATTGATAAAAATTCGATAGTATTTCTATTTCTAAGCCAATCTGAGACAAAAAAATCACCATCTTTTCATTTTAACATGTCAGTTATACAAATATAGTCTTCATCTTTAAATTTCAAATGATTAATGTCTATTCATAGGACTTGAAATTGTGTGGTCATAATTTATTAATATAAAGGAGTAGATAGTTTACCATTATTACAAATAAAACTAATATCTGAGTTATTATTTCATTCTTGAGGAAAATATAAATAACATTTATTTTCAATAGACTCTACTGAAAGATTATTAATTTCACAATTAGTAATTTGAAATCATTTAGGACATCATATTTCAAAATAATCCTTTCTTCATCTATAATCTACATTTATTCATAAATTTTTAATATCCGATATTAAACTATCATTCATTGGGTATGGTTCATCTAAAGATGAAATTTCCCAAAAAACACCATCATATAATGAAGAATGCAATCATCAAAATTGTATTAAATGAGTTTTAAAAGAAGTTTCAGGAATAATATTTTTAGAAAAATTATTTTTTTTAAGTTCTGCAAATTGTTTTTCAAGTTCAGTAATTCTTTTATCTTTTTCTCAATTCCAATCAATTGAACAACTTGATAAATTAATAATTAAAAACAATAATATTATTATTTTTCTCATTGTGTTTTATTTAAAATTTAAAATTATATTTACATTTAATATTTATACTTATTTTTTTATTTTCTCAAAATAGTCTCATAAATCATTATTATGTCTGTAGATTTATCTTTTTTAAATATTCAGACAATATTATTGCACTTGCTTCTGATCTATTTGCATTAATCCACTCATTATCTGCTTCTATATCTAAAATACTTAAAATATTTTCCAAATCTTCATATTCATATTTTTCAAATTGTTGAATATATTTAGAGTATTCCATATCAAATAGCAAATTATATTCATTTTTAATTATATTAATATTATCTTCTTTAAAAAATGACATATTACTATAATATAAACATTCTCAAACAGCTATTTTATAATCATACAACATTTTATTTTTTAAATTTATTATATTATGTTTCATATTTTAAATTAAAATATAATAATTAGTCTAAAAAAACTTTTTCTCTATGAAAATGTAAATAATTTTCTCTTCAATTAATTGGTAATAAATTAATAATTTGTCATTCAAAAATACCAATTCTTTTTCTGTTATATTCAGATAATCATCTTGATACTAATAATGACTTATTCTCTCAAAATGAAATTAATCATCTATCAAACAATTTATCAAATAGTGGGCTGAAAATAAATACATTATTTAAATCTAATCTTTCTCTATTATTAGAAAAAGCCCATGGTTTAATATGACTTGCAATTAATAATCTATCATCATTTATTTGAGTAAAAGGACAAATTTTTAAATCTCTTATTATTTTAGTTCTTAATTGAGATTGCTTAATTCTAGTTTTAATAAATGATTTTCATTGAGTAACTATATCGCTACCATCTTCATCTAATAATAAATTATTTTCATCATAATCAAATAAAGAGAAAATTCATTCATCGATTTTTTTAAAATTTTTTCAATTTTTTATTTCTCTATAAAGAACTCACCTTATTCACGCTTGCCATTCATTAGATTTTTTAATTTCAGGATAGTATTTTTCAAGTTCATTATAAAGAATTTTCCAATTAGCAATACCTCAATTATCTTGCATTACTTTAATAATAGCTTCAACTTTTGTCATATATTTATAAAAAAATTATAAAAACAATTTAAATAATACTAGAAAAAAAACATCTATCTTTTTTAATACTTACTTTTTATTATTAATTAAGTCTATTTTACATATTAAAATCTAAATTCTTAAATTACAATTCGTTTTTTTATTTTGTGCTTATTTAATAATTTTATAGCAAATGGATTTGAGTTTTTCCATGCTTCCAACTCTTTAATAACATCTTTGCTTTGAATTTCAATTTCAAATTTAAATCATTCTTTCTCTAATTTTTCTCAGTAAATATTTAAAATACATAGTTGAATTAATGCTATATTATCTAATTTTAAAATTATTTTTGTATTCTGCATTTTTCAAAAACATAAATCTTCCTGTTTTTCTATAATAAAATTATGTAAGACTTCTTTTTCATTTAGTATTTTCATTGCTACATAAGTTAAATATAAAATCAGTATTTTTAATTATCATCATCCATTTAGTTTTACATAATTAATTCCCTCATTTTATCTATTAATATGCTTTTTCAAAATTAAAAAACATTAATTAATATACACCTATTATATACTACTAAATTTTTAATCAAATTTTATTATATATTTTAACTTGACATTTTATATATTAATATTATAAATATCTTGCATTTATACATAAAGGGGAATTAAAATGCGAAAAAATAAAGGTGTAAGAATAGATGGTGCTTATGATGAGAGTATCTCTCATAGGCTCATAAGAAAGACTTTTGCAATATCTTTGGATAATTGGGATAATACTTCTCAAAGAAAACAAAAAGCAAAAGTTTCTGGCAAGAGACGCAGTATTATCAAACAAGATCGGCACAACATGAACGAACTTGTTCGAGAGTTAAAATGCTGTTATTCTTAGACTACGGAGGAAAGAGGTGTTAATAACACCTCTATTTTATTTTCTGAAAATTCTTTTGACAAATTATTATTAGCACATATAATACTTATGTGCTAATAATAATTTCTAACTATAAATATTATGAATATTGAAAAATTTACAATAAATGCTAGTAAGAGAATAGAAGAAGCTCAAAACCTAGCAAATAAACAAAAAAATAATCAGATACTTCCCTTGCATTTACTTTTTAGTATTGTTACAAGTACAGACTCAATAGTAAAAGAAATATTACTAGAAATGTGAGTAGATTTACAAATACTTAGTGCTAATATTAAAAATCAAATAGCTAAAATACCTACTATTAGTGGGAATTATCAGCTTACATTATCTCATGAATTGAATAATGTATTTATTGAAGCAGAAAAAATAGCTGATAAAAATAAGGACCAATTTATCACAGAAGAGCATTTAATTCTAGCTTTGATAGACTATTCAGATAATACAACAAAAGATATATTAAAAAGTTTCTGAATAGATTATAATAAAACTAAACAAATAATAGACAAAATGAGAAACGGTGAAACAGTAACAGACAATGACCCAGAATCAAAAATGAATACACTGAAAAAATACTGAATTGATTTGATTGAATTAGCTAAAAAGTGAAAAATAGACCCAGTAATAGGTAGAGAAGAAGAAATAAGAAGAACTCTGCAAATATTATCTAGGAGATCAAAAAACAATCCAGTATTAGTATGAGAACCATGAGTAGGTAAAACTGCAATTGTTGAATGAATAGCACTTAAAATAGTAAACAAAGAAGTACCTGAAAATCTCATAAACAAAAGAGTAATAACTCTAGATATGTGAGCATTATTAGCTTGAGCAAAATATAGATGAGAATTTGAAGAAAGACTAAAAGCAGTTATCAAAGAAGTGGAAAAATCTGACTGACAAATAATATTGTTTATAGATGAAATTCATACTATTGTATGAGCAGGAGCAGCTGAATGACAAGGAGATGCTTGAAATCTACTAAAACCAAGTCTAGCTAGATGAGCTATGAAACTGATATGAGCAACAACTATAAACGAATACAAAAAATATATAGAAAAAGATAGTGCATTAGAAAGAAGATTTGCAAAAGTAATAGTAGATGAACCAAGCCAAGAAGAGACACTTGCAATTCTTAGATGAATAAAAGACAAATATGAAGCACATCATTGATTAAAAATAACAGACAAAGCTATAGAAGCAGCTGTTAGTTTGTCTACTAAATTCATTCAAGATAGACAATTACCAGATAAAGCAATAGATTTGATAGACGAAGCACTTTCATCTGTTAAAATGACATCTATTTCTAAACCTATGGAGGTAGAAATATTAGAAAAAGAACTAAGGACACTAGAAATAGAATTGGAAGCGAAAAAAGCAGAAAAAATAGAAAAAGAAAAAATAGAAAAAATTGAGAAAAAAATAGCTAGTAAAAAAGAACAATTGTCTACTATAATATCAGCTTGGAAAAAAGAAAAAGATTTAATAGAAGAATTGAAAAGTATCAGAGAAGAAATAGATAAACTGAAAATACAAGCTGATAGTTATGAAAGAGAATGAAATTTCTGAGAAGTAGCTAGAATAAGGTATGGTGAAATATTAACTAAAGAGAAAAAAATAGAAGAAGTAACAGAAAAATTAAATACAATACATGCTAGTTGAAAAAGTTTCTTAAAAGACAAGGTAACAGAAGAAGATATAGCCGAAATAATAGCTAAGTGGACAGGTATACCAGCAACTAAATTACTAGAAACTGAAAAAGAAAAATTACTAAATTTAGAAGATTATTTGAAAGAAAAAGTAGTATGACAAGACAAAGCTATAACAAGTGTATCAAATGCTATTAGAAGAGCTAGAGCATGACTAAATGAAGAATGAAAACCTCTAGGAAGTTTCTTGTTCTTGGGACCTACTTGAGTAGGTAAAACTGAAACTGCAAAAGCACTTACACAAGTAATGTTTAATGATAAAAATGCATTTATCAGAATAGACATGAGTGAATATATGGAAAAACATTCTGTATCTAGATTGATTGGTTCACCTCCTGGTTATATTTGACACGAAGAAGGTGGACAATTGACAGAAGCAGTTAGAAGAAAACCATACTCAGTAATATTATTCGATGAAGTAGAAAAAGCACATCCAGATGTATTTAATACCTTATTACAAGTGTTAGATGATGGTAGATTGACAGACTCTAAAGGTAGAACTGTTGATTTCAAAAATACTATTATAATAATGACTTCTAATATAAAAGAAGAAAATCTCAGAACATTCTTCAGACCAGAATTTCTAAATAGAATAGATGATATAGTGAAATTTAATAGTTTGGATGAAAATGTAATTATTTGAATAATAGACATTTTACTTGAAAATGTAGTAGTGCTATTGAACAATAAATGAATAAAAGCTAGTTTCAGTGATAATATCAAGAAATATATAGCAAAGACTTGATATGACCAAGAATTTGGAGCTAGACCATTAAAAAGAGCAATAACTAATATAATAAGCAATAATTTATCAGTTAAACTGTTAAATGGAGATATGAATGCTGGAGATAATGTGCTTATAGATGTGGATGAAAAAGGTGATTTATTAATCAAAAAAAACTAGAAAATTCTAGTTTTTTTTGTTATAACAAGAATTATTCTCATTTCAAATTTGACTTTATTAGTTTCATTAATATTATTACAATTGTTAATATTTAACTACTAACCAAATTATAATAATATATGTCTACAAAAATAAACGACCCTTTTATAAATGCACAAAAACAAATGTCACTGGCGTACAACTTAATGAAAGATAAAGATAATCACAAAAACAAAATAGATATTATTTCAAATCCTAAAAGAATAATAGAAATAAGTATACCTGTAATGATGGATAACTGAAAAATAAAAATATTTACTTGATACAGGTCTCAACACAATGATTCTAGATGACCTTTCAAAGGATGAATCAGATTTCACCAAGATGTAAATGTCTCTGAAGTAAAGGCACTTTCAATGTGGATGTCTATAAAATGTAGTGTTATTGATTTACCATTATGAGGGTGAAAATGATGAGTAATAGTAAATCCAAAAGAATTATCAGAGTGAGAATTAGAAAGATTATCTAGATGATATGTAAGAGAATTATATAAATATATATGACCAGAGCAAGATGTTCCAGCTCCAGATGTAAATACTACACCTCAAATAATGGCTTGGATGATGGATGAATATTCTAAATTAGTATGAGTATATTCTCCAGGAAGTTTTACAGGTAAACCTCTTTCAAGTGGTTGATCTAAGTGAAGATGAGAAGCTACTGCACAATGATGAGTTTATGTATTACAAGAAATACTTAAACTAAAAAAAGAAAAAATAAAATGAAAAAAAATCATCATTCAATGAGCATGAAATGCATGATTAACAATGGCAAAAATGCTTTCAGAATTATGAGCAAAATTGATATGAATCTCGGATTCTAGATGATGAATATATAATGAAAAATGATTAGTAGTTGATGAAATTATAACACTAAAAGATAATAATAAATCTGTAATAGAATATACTAAATGAGAAATAATTAATAATGCAGAAATAATTGAAAAAGCCTGTGATATACTAATACCTGCAGCACTAGAAAATCAAATAACAATTAGTAATGTAGAAAATATAAAAGCAAAATTAATATTGGAATTAGCAAATTGACCTGTTACACCAGAAGCTGACGAAGTATTGACTAGTAAAAAAATAGAAGTAATACCCGATATACTAGCTAATTCAGGTTGAGTAATGGTATCATACTTCGAACAAGTTCAAAATAATGCAAATTATTATTGGGAAGAACAAGAAGTAAATACTAAATTGAAAACTAAAATAGAATGAGCAACAAGAGATGTATTTAATTTAGCTAAAGAATATAGCACTACATATAGAACAGCAGCATATATTATAGCTATGAAAAGAATATTTGATGCTATGTCAGATAGATGAAATATATAGTTTTTTCATAATATGACTGGTAAAATAGTATATTTTGATTATAATATATGAAATTATAAATAAGTTTAATAAAAATGTTTAAAATCGAAACATGAGTAGATAATCCTATACTTAGAAAAATAGCTGATAGAGTTACAGATAAGGATTTCAAAGAGGCCGTGAAATTATGAAAAAAAATGATTAAATACATAAAAGATCCTGAAAATGGATGAGTATGATTAGCTGCACCACAAATATGAGTTTCATGGAAACTTGTAGTAGTAAGTATGCTAAAAGATCGGGAAGATGAAAATTTCAAAACTATTATGCTAATAAATCCAGAAATTATTGAACATTGAACAGAAACTCAACTAGAAGTAGAATGATGTTTATCAGTACCATGAGTGAAAGGTAAAGTAGAGAGATACAATATGATAAAACTTACTTACCAAGACGATAAAAACAATCAAAAAACACTGATTTTACATTGATTACAAGCAAGGATAATTCAACATGAATTGGATCATATAAATGGTAAATTATTTGTAGACTATCTAAAACCAAAAAAAATCTTGAATTAATTATATACTTTTTATATACTTTATATTTACAAATTACAATAATTAGTTACAATACAAAAGCTTCCTTTATGGAAGCTTTTTCCATAGGAAGTAGTATTTTATTTCCTAACTATGCTTGTTATGAGAATATATCTATCATTCAAATTAAAGAATGGATATATTTTTGCTTTCAGTATTTTAAATAATACAAAGAAGAAAGCGAAAAAAAAGAGAGGTTAGCCCCCTCTCTTTTTTTATTTCCCCATGCTTGTATGAGATGTATATATTATAATAAATTAATTTCAAATTGCAAAAATTTTATATAAAATTTTCATAAAAAAATATTTTTTAATTGGATATCTAGACCTATATTTATTAATAACAATATAAACAAAAGTATTTTCTGAAGAATTTTTATTTTTATATATCAAAAATTGATCTAATAATAAATAAACTAACTATTAAAAATAAAGAAAATGGTACAAATTGGAACAAAAATATGAAATGTAGAGAAATATCTAAAAAATTATGATGGATAAGAACATATTAAGTATTATAATGAAAAAATCTTGAATTAATTCAAGATTTTTTTTGGTAAAATTTTACTTTTTTATGTAATATATGCTAAAATAGTAAAGATATATATTAATAATACAAATGGGATTGGAATGAAATAACAATAATCCGGAAACTAATAATCATCTAACAAATCCAAAAGTAATAAATATTTCTGATAATACTAAGGATAAAGTTAATGATGCTTTAATATTATTAAATGGAGTAATAAATAAATACCCTTTTATTATTGTGTGAAAAAATTGAGAAATCCTAATAAATTACAAAAGTACAAATTTTTCTAAAGAAGCTATGAAAAGCTTAATAAGCGAAATAATAGATGATAAAAAATGATTTATTTGATTGGATTACAAGCAAATTGAAAATTTAATATATTGAGATATAAAATCTGATAAACCTATTAAAATAGCGAATTGAGTAAAAAAATTGTATAAAAGTGTATTGAAAACCTATTATGAGTGAATTTATGAAGAAAAAGATTGAGAATTGTTATTAAAACTTGATAATTTTGATGATGAAAAAAAATCAATACTAAAAAATCTATTGTGAGAAAAAAATTTTGAAAATTCTGAATTCAAAGTAAATTTTTCTGATTTTTTTGCATATTTATGGTCAGAGAAATTAATTAGATATTGATTAAATTACCAAGCATTAATATGACCAGAATTTAATTGAATAAAAAGAGAATTATTAAATTGAAATACAATAAAAATTGCATCAAATAAAAAACCAGTTGATGACAAAGAAGATGAAGTAAATCTATGATTACAAGTAAAATTTTCTAAATTTAGAAAAAACATTACTCAATGAAAAAAATCTGTTATACCTACATATGATATGCAATATCCGCGTGTTAAAAAATGAGAAATAATACTAAAAATTAAAATATGAAATAATTGACACACTTGAATAGATATAAAATGAAAAGAAGTGGAATATAACAAAGCATACAAAATAAATGAAGAAAAATTTATTTACGAATGAGCAGAATACATAACAAAAGAAGTAGAAGAACAAGATTGAAATAAAATAATTACATTAATAGCTAAAGAAGATATATATTTAAACTTTGTAAGAAATCCTTCTAGTTGAAACTTAGAAGAATATGAAAAATGAAAAGCAATATGAATAGCTGTTTGAATAAATGAAATAATAAATTTAAATACAATTTGACCTGAAACTTGAAATATAGAAGTCAAAAACGATTCAACATCTTTTCATCAAAAATGAAAAATATCAGAATGATATTATATTAAATGACTAGAAATAATACTTTCAGACACAGAATTATTAGCAAATTGAAGAGTAGTATCAACTAATGATATTATATTAATGTGAAAAAACAATATATGCAATTGAAGTCTACAAAGTATAAATTGAAATGTATATCTTTCATCAAAATCTCTAATACATACAAATAGTAAAATTTTTGCAATAAACTGAAGAGTTACTATTAATTGAAATATAGAACATACAACAATTATTGCAAATGAAATATTGATTAAATGAAATGCTACTTGATCTACTCTTATAGCAAGAAAGATTGATATTCAATGAGAAATTCGTCAAAAATGTAGACTCAGATGAGAAAATATAAAAATTAAATCTGATACTTGAGACAATGAAATAGTATTAATATTATTCTATGCAATAGATAAATTTAAAAGACATATAAAGCTATCAAATCTAAATAAAGATAGATTTAAAGCAAAAATAAATCAATTAAAAGAACTAATATTAGAAAAAAGAAAATATATAGATATATTAAGATCTAAATTTTTATCAACAGAAGATTATGAACTAAAAAAGAATATATCAAATGATAGATTAAAAACCCTTAGAGAAATAGATATTCTAAAAACTCAATGAGATAACCTAATAGCTAAAATAAATGAAGACAAAGAATATTCATCAAGAATTGAAAATTTCCTAGAATTCTTTGAAGATAATAAGGATACAGATATTTTAAATATTAATTATTTAAACATAAATAGTGATATAATACTACACCCTACTTGAGTCATATTTGATGATAATCAGCATTTATCATTAAATCCTAATGATTTTAAAAATAGAGCTAAAAATAAACTATTATTTCTACATTCATTAAATGAGTACAAATTTACTAATGACAAAAAAATAAATTTGGATGAAAAATGAAAAAAAATAAGCATAACACATAAAAAATGATATGATTTAATAAAAGACCATATAATAAGTAAAAATAATGAATGATATAACAATGTAACATGAAATAGACTAGATGAAAGAAGGTATGTTATAATGAAAGTAGATCCAAATATAATATATAAGAATAATGGTACAAACAAGATATCAGAAGCTCAGATAAAAAATTATAACTTAATAAAAGTAAGTATAGATTGATTAACAGATAGTTATATAAATGACTTGAGTATGAGAGGTTCATCATTTGTAATAGACAAAAAGAATGATATACATGAAATAAACTCTAGTATAGATGTAAAATTTGATTTAAAAACTGATAAATGTCTTACTGAAGTAAAATCTACATTTTGGATTACTCGTATAGAAGAATATGAACATTACAAGAAAATTTCTTGATTTTTTATATGATCAATGATGGAAAGTGATATAGGTAAATATTTAAATTATTTAGAAATAAAAAATAATAATAAAAAAAGTCTAAATAAAATTTAGACTTTTTTTATTATTTAAATTTACCATAATCAAACATTTTCATTTCTGCATCAACTTTTCTAACTAGATCAAGTATTACTGAAACTATAATGATTAATCATGAAGCTGATATAATAAAATCAACAGATTGTCACATTATTTTTGACATTATATAAGGTAATACTGCTATCAAAGCTAAGAATCATCCACCAAACAAATTTAAATGATCAGATACTTTAGTTAAATATTCAGCAGTTTCAGCACCTGGTCTAATTCATGGTATATATCAACCTCTTTTTTGTATACTTTCAGCTACATTTTCAGTATTGAATGTAATAGATACATAGAAGAAAGAAAAACCAAGTACCAAGAAAAAATATATTAATATAAATATCCAAGAAGGATTAGACATACTGAAATATTCTAACAAGAATTTTCAAATATTACTAGATGTTTCACTAGATCAAGGTCAAGATAATATTTGTCAAACAATTGCAGGAAATGTAACTAATGATACAGCAAATATTATTGGTATCATTCATGCTTGATTTATTCTAATAGGAAAATATGATTTTTCTTCTCTTCCAGTTCTAGTATAAATGATAGGTATTCTTCTATTTCATTCAGTAAACTTAATAATTATGTATATAATTGCTAAACTTGCAATTAATAATCAAATTAATAATGGATAATTTCATGATGAAATATGTCACATAATAGTTCATGGTACACTTGATAATACTCAAGCTGTAATAATTATACTAATACCATTTCATATTCATTTTTCAGTCATAACTTCTCACAACCACATTAGAAATAATGTACCAGTTGTAACAATTGTCATAGCTGTCAGAACAGTTTGAGTATTAGAAATATCTATTATAGTACCAGAAGCTAAAGTATTTAATAATACAATCATTCAATAAGATTGAACAAAAGCTAATGGTAATGTTAATAATCTAGTATACTTATTGATTTTCTTTTGTCATTGTTCTCACTCTTTTTGAATATCTCAGATTTTAGGTACTATAACTCAAAGTAATTGAATAATAATCAATGCATTAATATAAGGAGAAAGTCCCATTAGAATAATAGAAAAATTAGACAATCAACCTCCCATTAAAGCACTAAAAAATGATAATCATCTATTAGCTTCCATTATTGCACTAAGTTTTGTTGTATCAACTCAATAAACTGGAATAACTGATAAAAACTTATATACCAAAACAAGCAATAATGTAGCAATAATTTTCTTCTTTATTGATTCATTTTGGAATATAGACTTAATATTATTTAGTACCATATATAATTTTTTATAAAATAATTTAATTACTTAGTCAATATTATAATAAAATTTATAATAAAAGAAAGTAATTTGTAGCATTATACTCAAAAAAAATAAAAACCCAAACTTTTTAAAGCCGGGTTTCTCTACATTATTTAGTTTCAAGTTTTCCTCAAGCTTTTTCAACAGCTTCTCTTGCTGTAATAGAAGCTTTTTCAACAACAACATCTATTTTACTAGTAAGTTCTCACTGTCCTAATAATTTAACTGGAAGAGATTTTCTTCTTATTAATTTATTTTCTAGTAATACTTCTTTGTTTATAGTAGTAATACCTTTTCCAGCCAATAAAGCTAAATCAGATAAATTAATAATACTATATTCAGTTTTAAATTTTGCGTTTGAAAAACCTTTTAATTTAGGTAATCTTCTAAATAAAGGAGTTTGTCCTCATTCAAACCAAGCAGGTACTCACCCACCAGATCTAGCATTTTGACCTTTACAACCTCTACCACAGAAAGTTCATTTTCATGAACCATTACCTCTACCTAGTCTCTTAGATGTAGTTCTCGAACCAGAATTTGGTTTTAGATTTGTTAAAGATAACATAAATATTAAGGTTATATATATAATAATAAACCCTCTTCTTCTATAAATACCTCCCATTATCATGGTAGAAAAAGATTTATTAGATTATTCTATTCCTCCCACTATAATGAGAAGTATGTCCATATAGGACAAAAGAAGGGTTTATATTTTTTTAAATGAAGATAAAGCTTTAATAGTTGCTCTTGCATTATTAATCATATTAGATGAACCATATCTTTTAGCAAGTACATCTTGATATCAAGCAACAGTTAAAACTTTTCTAGCAGCTCAACCAGCGATAATTCATGTACCTTCAGAAGCAGGGTGTACCATTATTTTTGCAGCTTTATATTTAGCTTCTACATTATATGGAACAGTACCATCTTTAATTGTAACTTCAGTTAAATTTTTCTTTGCATCTGAAATAGCTTTAGCTATAGCATCAACTACTTCCCATGATTTTCATGTTCATAGTGCTACTTTACCATTACCGTCTCAAATAACCATAACAGCTCTAAATCTAAGTTGTCTACCTCATGAAGTAACTCTAGTTACTCTATCAATAGCAAGTAGTTCTTCCTTAAATTCTTTCTTTGGTTTTGAAAATTTTCATTTCTTATTGTCATTTCCAGAAAAAGCCATACTTATTTGTATTAATTAATTAAAATTTTAGTCCTCAGGCTCTTAAAGCTTCAGCTAAAGCTTTAACTCTACCATGATAAGCAAATCCACCTCTATCAAACACTATTTCAGTGATTTTTAAATCAAGAACTTTTTTTGCCATTTCTTCACCTACTTTTTTAGACATTTCTGTTTTAGTACCAGCTTTATCTAGTTTTAAATCTGAAAAAGATGTAAGAGTTTTTCAAGCTGTGTCATCAATAAGTTGTGCATATATGTTAGTATTACTTCTATATACTGCTAAACGAGGTTTTAATTCAGTTCAACTTATTTTTGATCTTATTCTATTTTTTCTTCTTAATCTTTTTAATGTTTTGTGTAACATCTTTAAAATTATTATAAGTTAAATTTTTACTTTTTTGAACCAGTTTTACCTGCTTTTCTAACAACATGTTCTCCAACATATTTAATTCATTTTCCTTTATATGGTTCAGGTTTCTTTTTTGCTCTAATTTTAGATGCAAATTCTCATACTAATTGTTTATCAGCACCAGATATATGCATTATATTTTTAGCTTTTTCATCCATTTCGATTTTGATTCAAGCTGGAGCAATCATATCAACTTTATGTGATAAACCTATACTTAAAGTAAGCTTATCTCAAGTAATTTCAAATTTGTAACCAACTCAAATGATTTCCAAACTTTTACTATAACCTTCTGAAACTCCAATAACTAAGTTACTAACTATAGCTCTAGTCGTTCCCCATAAAGCACCTGCAGTATCATCTAAAGGTCTAACAATTAAATTGTTTTCTTCTTTAAGTATTTCAACCTTAGCAGAATAATCAAATGATAATTCTCCTTTTGGTCATTTTACTTTAATATTGTTGTTAGCCAAAGTAATTTCAACATTTCCTGGTACTACAATAGGTAATTTACCAATTCTTGACATATTTTTTTTATTATAAATATAAATCGGAACAACGATTATATAATCATTTCTCGTTTATAAAATGTAGATATTAGTAAACTTCACAAAGAAGTTCACCACCAACATTTAAACTTCTAGCTTCATAACCAGTTACAACTCATTTAGGAGTAGAAACGATATAAATACCGTTACCATCTCTAGATTTTCTAATATCTTTTGCTCAGATATAGATTCTTTGTCCTGGTCTACTTATTCTAGTGAAAGTAGGAACATACTTAGTTGTTCTTACATCATTTAGAGTAAGTAAAATTGATTTTTTATTGTTTCATTCATCAGTGATTTCGAAATCAACAATATATTTATTTTTCTTAAGAATTTTTGCTATATCTGTTTTTAATTTAGAATATGGAAGTTTAACACTTACAATTCTAGCCATATATGCATTTCTAATTCTTGTTAATAAATCTCCGATTGGATCTATTATCATAACAATAAAATTAATAAACTAAATTTATTTTATACCCCCGGGTACCTTCTCTTGCTTTCGCAATTCACCCTGACTATTTTATACTACCAACTAGATTTTCTAACACCTGGTAATTCTCATGCGTTAGCTTTTTCTCTAAAACAAATTCTACAAATATCAAATTTCCCTAGATATCATCTAGTTCTACCACAGATACTACAACAATTAAATACTTTTGTAGATTCTTTAGGTTTTCTTCAATCTGCTATAGCTTGTAAAAATGTCTTTTTTAATCTATTTGCTTTAGCAATTTTTGACTTTCTAGCCATCTTAATTTTTCTTATAAAGTAAATCCAGCTAAATCCTGGACCACGTCTTTAGCGTGGCTTTTATTTAGAAAAAGGAAATCACATTTGTGTTAATAATTCCTTTCAAGCCTCTTTGTTTTTAGCAGTTGTTTTAACTGTAATTTGTAATCAGTGGTTTTTGATTACATCATTGTGTGGTACTTCTAAAAATATAGAATGTTCTTTCACTCAGAAATTGTAATTTCCTTGGTTATCAAATCCTTTTTTATTAATTCATCTGAAGTCTCTTACTCTAGGTAATACTACATTGATTAATTTTTCAAGGAAGTTGTACATTGCTTCTCATCTCAAAGTAACAGTTAATCATACAGGCATTCAAGCTCTTAATTTAAAGTTCGATACTGCTTTTTTAGCATATCTAACTGTACAAGCTTGTCCAGCAATTAATGATAAATGTTCTTGTAGTGAAGAAAAATCTTTATTTCATTGTCTTATATATGTTCAAATTCACATATTTAATACAACTTTTTCTAATCTTGGAACTTCCATTACATTAGAAACTTCTAATTTTTCTTTTAAAGCAGGAGCAATTTCTTTTAAATATTTTTCCTTAAGCATTTTCTTTTATAAATAATATAAGTAAATTATTTAATAATAAATTTTTTAGCTTCTCAACCGTTTTCTTTAACAGCCTTTTTTGAAAATCTAAATTTTTTTATTTTTCATTTTTCTTCAATTTTTACATAACCAACTCTAGTAGGTTTATTTGTAAAAGGACAAACTAACATTACATTAGATGCATTGATAGGTTTTTCCATTTTTACTATTTGACCTGGGTTAGTTCATTGTTTTTTAATATGTCTAGTAACAAGATTTATTCATTTAACAAGAACTTTGTTCTCATCATTAAATACTTTCAAAACTTCAGCCAACTGACCTCTATCTTGTTCTTTACCTGACATTATCATAACTTTATCTCAAGTTCTAATTTTCATAATTCTTTATTTAATAATAATTATAAAACTTCTGGAGCTAAACTCACGATTTTTTGGAAACCTTTTGTTCTTAATTCTCTAGCAACAGGTCCAAAAATACGAGTTCATTTAGGATTATTATTGTCGTCTATTATTACACAAGCGTTATCATCAAATCTCAAATACGATCCATCTTTTCTTCTTACTTCTTTTGAAGTTCTAACAATTACAGCTTTAACTACTTTTTTCTTTTTAACTGATCCATCTGGAGCAGCTTTTTTAACAGTACAAACTATAATGTCTCAAACAGAAGCATATCTTCTGTGTGAACCTCCAAGTACTTTAATACATAATACTTCTTTAGCTCAAGAGTTATCTGTAACTACTAGTCTTGACTCTGTTTGTATCATAAAATACGTTCTTAAAAGTTAAAATTAACTATATTTTTTCTACTAGTTCCCATCTTTTTAATTTTGATGTTGGTCTAGTTTCTTTTATTGTAACTTGATCTCATTCATTACAAGTGTTGTTTTCATCATGTGCATAGAATTTTTTAGTTACTCTAAATCTTTTTTTATATTTAGCATCACTTTTATATGTATGTACTGATACAACAATTGTTTTGTCCATTTTAGTGCTAGTAACAACACCTTTTTTTGTTCTCATAAACTTTGTTTAATTAAAAATAATTAACCTATATTAAATCATTTAGAAGTTGCTACAGTTCTTAGTAGAGCTGTGTATCTTCTAAGAGCTTTAATTAAATGAGTTTGCTTTAATTCACCCAATTCTTTTTTCATTTTAAGAGTAAATAATTCTTTAGATGATTTAGTTAATTCGGCTTTTAAATCTTTTTCATTTAATTCTCTAAGTTTTCCTATTTCTTGGAGTTTTAAATCTTTTATTTCTTTCATTTTAAAAATGATTAGTCAACTATTATTTTAGTTTTTACTGGTAACTTGTAAGAAGCCAGTCTAAAAGCTTCCCTAGCAATTTCTGGCGTAACTCATGTTATTTCAAATAACACTCTACCAGGTTTTACAGGGGCTCTATACATTTCTACAGATCATTTACCTCAACCCATCGGAACTTCTAATGGTTTAGTTGTAAAAGCTTTGTCAGGGAAAATTCTTATCCAAATTCTACCTCATCTTTTAATATATCTAACCATAGCTCTTCTAGCAGATTCAATTTGTCTTGAAGTGATAAATCATCTAGTCGTTGTTTTGATAGCGTATTCACCAAAAGCTAACGTAGATCATCTAACAGCCTTTCCTTTCAATCTTCATCTGAAGGTCTTTCTATATTTTGTTCTCTTTGGTTGTAACATTTTTTTGCACAATTAGTATATAAAAAAAATTTTAATGTCAAATTTTTTATTTTTTATAAATGTCTCATTTATATATCCAAACCTTTAATCAAATTGTTCCATAAACAGTTTCTGCTCTAACAGTAACATAATCTATATCAGATCTGATAGTTTGTGTTGGTATATTACCTTCTTTAAAAGTTTCTTTTCTAGCTATTTCAGCTCAGTTTAGTCTTCAACCAACTTTAACTTTTATTCATTTAGCACCTTTTTCCATTGTTTTAGCAATAGCTTGTTTGATTGCTCTTTTATAAGGCATTCTTTTTTCTATTTGGTTTGCAATGTTAAATCATACGATTTTAGCATTCAAATCTGGATTTTTAATATCTCTAATTTCAAGATTTACTTTTAGTCAAAGTTTTGAAACTAACAAAGCTACTAATCTTTCTTTATTTTCACCTGTTTTTCAAAGTATTAATGCAGATTTTGCAGTATAAACAACAACATCTATAATATCTTGATTTCTAGATATCAAAATATCTCACACAGGAATTCAAGTTAATTCTTTATTTAAAATTTCTCTAGCTTTTATATCTAAGCTTAATGAGCTTTTATATGTTTTTATGTCTTCATACCAAATTGATTTCCATGATTTTATATATGGAATTCTAAAAGCTATCGGACTTACTTTATGTCACATAAATTAAAATGTGTTAATAAATTATTATTACTGTGTATAAGTATTATCATCAAATATCTTTTTCAAAATAAATTGAGTTATTACTTAACTTGTAGCTCTAATTTTACATTAGAAGTTCTTTTTAAAATTGGATGCATCCTCCCTCTTGATACAGGATTTCATCTTTTGTAAACAATTCCTTTGTTTACACTAAGAGTACTTATATATAGTGTAGATAATTTTTGATTATCATTATTTTCAGCATTTGCAACTGCAGATGCTAAAATTTTATACATAAGGTCAGCTCATTTTGTAGGAGCAAATTTTAGAAATTTTAATGCTTGTTCAGCATTTTGCCCTCTAACAATTTCAGCAACAACTCTTAATTTTTTCGGAGAAATTCTTATATTTTTTCCGTATGCTTTCATAGTATTAATTTTAATAGTTATACCCAAATTAAGGGATGTATAAAATATTTCTATTTATTTCAAGCATGACCCTTGAATGTTCTAGTCATTGAAAATTCTCATAATTTGTGTCATACCATATCTTCTGTAACAAAAACTGGAGTGTGTACTTTACCATTGTGAACACCTAATGTGTGTCCAACAAATTCTGGAATAATTGTACAAGCTCTTGACCAAGTTTTAATTACACCTTTTTTTCATGAATCATTCATTGCAACTACTTTTTTTAATAGTCTTTCATCAATGTATGGTCATTTCTTTAAACTTCTTGTCATAATAAGTTATAAGTTATAAGTTGTATATATTAAGGATTTTTAAAAGTTGATATAAATCATAACCCATCCCCCTTACGGGTACTTCCCTTAAAAAGGGAAGATTTATTAAGAATGTTCTATTCCTTGCCCTTTTCAAGGGAAAGGTTAGGATAGGGTTATAAAAATACATCTATCCTTCTTACATCATTAATTTACCTTTTCTTGTTCTTAATATCCATTTAGATGTAGTGTTTTTTCTACTTCTTGTTTTATATCACAATGCAGGTAACCCCCATGGAGTTTTTGGTCCTTTCATACCAATTGGAGAATGTCCTTCTCAACCTCAATGTGGATGATCAACAGGATTCATTGATTTACCAAGAACAGTTGGTCTTTTTCACATCCATCTAGATCTTCAAGCTTTTCAAATAACAACTTGATTGTGATCTGGATTAGAAACTTGACCAAGAGTAGCAAAACATTTTTTATGTACTAATCTGATTTCTCATGAAGGCATTTTTACTTGAGTATATTCACCTTCTTGTGAAAAAACTGTACCGAAAGAACCTGCAGATCTTATAGAAGAAGCACCTTGTCCAACAATTAATTCCAAATTATACACTTGTAATCATGTAGGGATGTTTCCTATTTCCATTCTGTTTCCAGATTCTAATGTAGCTTTATCATCAGTAACAATTATATCTCATACTTTCATATCCTTATGAGCAATCACATATCTTCTTTCTCCGTCTTTATAACAGATTAATGAGATAAATGCTGATCTATATGGATCATATTCAATTGTTTCAACTTTAGCTGGTATTCATTTTTTATCAACTTGGAAGAAATCAACTAGTCTATATCTTTGAGCATGACCACCTCATTGGTGTCTTACTGTAATTCTTCAAGTATTATTTCTACCTGAATGTTTTTTTAATTTTACTGTAAGTGGTTTATACGGAGTTGAAGTTGTAATTTCTTCAAACGTATTAACAGTCATTCATCTTCTACCTGGAGTGGTAGGCTTAAATTTTTTAATTCCCACTGTTAAAATTTTTAAAAACTAAATTATTTTATAATAGAAAAGTCTATTTTAGCTTTTGGATCTTTTAAAGTAACATAAGCTTTTTTAGTAGATCTTTTTCTTAATTGCATTCATCTTTTTTTACCATACTTGAATTTTTCTCTAGTATGCAAAACATTAACAGAAGCAACTTCTACTTTATATAGTTCAGAAATTGATTTTTTAATATCAATTTTTGTTGCACTAGAGTCAACTTCAAATACATAAGTATTAGTTGTCATCTCTAAAACAGAAGTTTTTTCAGTAGTAATTGGTTTTTTTAAAATTCTAAAAATTCTCATCTTTTATATATTTTAGAGGTAAACCCCGCTAAAGTCGGGGCCCAGTCTACTTGCTGGGTTATTTAGTTAGATTATCTAGTTTAGCTAAAGAATCTTTTAATAAAACTAATGTTTTATATTTAAGTAAGTCTTTAACATTCAAGTAATCTACAAGTATACTTTTAACGTATGATATATTAGCAGTAGATTTTTCAATAATTTCATTTCTTGCAGGTAATGCAAGTAAAGCTTTTTCATTGTATGGTAATGCGTTAAAAACTTCTACCATATTTTTTGTTTTTGCTTCAGAAAATGTTATATTATCTACAATAATTAAATCATTATTAGCTAGTTTAGAAGACAAAACAGTAAATAATGCTTTTCTTCTCTCTTTTTTATTCATATTCAATGTAAAGTTTACAGTGTTTCTTGGACCAAATGCAACTCAACCTTTCTTTCTGATTGGTGATCTGTTTGAACCCATTCTAGCTCTACCTGTACCTTTTTGTTTATAAATCTTTCTTGTCGAACCTCTTCTATCTCATCTAGTTTTAGTATGAGCAACAACCATTCTATTATTAGCTAGTTGATATACTAAAGCTCTATGAATAAGTCCTTCATTAAGTTCTAATCAAAATACTAAATCATTTAGTTCAATTTCTCAAACTGACTTACCTTTTTGATCAAATAAATTAGTCTTCATCAGAGTAATATAATTAATAACTAAAAAATAATATTTACGAATGAATTTCTTCATCCTGGAACTCCTCATCTAACACCGATTACACTAATTTCTTTATTAATTAGTTCCACTGGAACTTTTTTAATAGTAAATTTAGTATTACCAAGATGACCGTGCATCTTTTTACCCTTGTGAGTTCTTGTTGGTTTCCTGTTACCGATTGATCATAGGGCTCTATGGAATTTTGAACCATGTCCACCAGGTCATCCGTGAAAATTATGTTTTTTCATAGCTCATGTAAATCATTTTCATTTTGAAAATCATTCTACAGAAACTTTTACATTTTCTTCAATCATATCTAATGATAGAGTATCACCAACTTTATATTTTTCAGATTCTTCTTCAGAAACTGGAAATTCTACTATTTTTGAAAAATTACTTTTATTTAATGTAACTTTTCATTCCACTAGTTGAGCATCTTCAACCTTATCGTTTAAAACTCAGATTATGATAGCTTTATAACCATCTCTTTCAAGAGTTTTAAATCATACTACTTTTAAAGTAGGAACTTTTAGTAAAGTAATAGGGATAAATTTATCATCCTTAATCACTCTAGTCATTTCCAACTTTGTAGCTATAATTCAAGCCATATAAAAATATGTTTACAAAATTAAAGTTAGAGGTTAAACTTCCTTTTATATAAATGGAGTCTAACTTAACCTCTTCAAAAACTTTTCGTGATATTTTCTTAAAAAGCCCCGTGATTATATAAAAAAGTATTAATTTGTCAAATGGAAAATATGTGTAACTACTCAGCAACGAAATTTTAGCTTGACAGAAAAACAGTAAAAACAAGAATAATACTTTAAATAAGACAGATAAAATGATATAAGAAAACTTAAAAGAAAAATCATAAAAAATATAAAAGAGTACTAAAAACGTT
>JAUXPL010000031.1 GCA_030683605.1 Candidatus Altimarinota bacterium | reverse complement strand
TACCTGTTCATGTATCTCATCCTCCACTTGAGCTACTACTTGAACTCGATGATGAACTACTTGAACTACTACTTGATCCCGTTCAACTATCTGTACCAGTTCATGTATCTGTACCTGTTCATGTATCTCATCCTCCGCTTGAGCTACTACTTGAACTCGATGATGAACTACTTGAACTACTACTTGATCCTGTTCAATTATTATTATTTGGTATATTTGGATTCAAACAAATATCAGATTTTTTAGTGATTTTAGAATTAGAACTAGAATAATTTCACAAATTATCAAATTTATAATCACTATAAATCAAAATAGCTTCATTATTTATTAGTGTTACTTCAGTATCTCAAGAATTTTCTCAATTACATAATTTTTCACTTGGAATTGTTATAGGTGAGATATTATAAATAACTTTATAAAAATATTTATCTACTCAGTTTTTATTTATTAATTCATTTTCTATAATTTTTGTATCTGTAATTCAATCAAATTTATTATTTATTTTTGGAAACTTTTTTGTATCATCATCTTCATATTGTTCTATTCATTTGATTATAGATGATACTCAATTAGAATACTTTAATTTATCATTAAGTGAATAATATCAACTTCATCAATTGTTAGTTATAGTAATTCAATATTTAACATAATAATTAATTCAAATATAAAACTCTTCTAATACTGTTTTTTTTATATTTATATTAGAATTAATACATTTTCATGAATAATCTCAATGTTTAGAATCCCGACTACTTAAATCAACTTCTTGCGTATAAGGATATCAAGAAATATTACAAATTTTATCTTTTCATCTATTTTTATCAATCTTTTCTAATTCAGAATTAACAATGTCATTATTAATAAACAAATTATCAGTTTGTTCAATGACATTAGCTATATTTTGATTTAGTTCTGGGTATAGATTTAAATCTAGTAAACTTTCACTAATATTATCTTCACTTGCATCAGCTTGTAAGATAAAAGAAAAATTACTCATAATTATAGCAAAAAACAAAACAGAACTAACTATTTTTCTTGTTATTTTATACATAATAATTAATAAAAAAAATAAATTATAGATTATAAACTAATTTTATACATAATCAATTATAAAAGTATTATTATATGAACTACAACTTAACTTATACATATTTTTGTGTTATATATATTGTATAATATAAGTTTATTTAAAAAAGCAAGTATTTTTAGATAAATAATCAAAGTAGTGACAAGTATTTGTCACTACTTTTTTATCCCTATAAATAGATAAAACATATATTAATTAACTATAATATATTTTTATTTATTAAAATAAATATATAATGTTAAAGCATAATAATATAAACATTCATATTTTCAAAAAAAATTGTGAATGAAAAAAATGAGTCTGATTAACTCATTTTTTATTTGTCTACTAAATATAAAATATTAAGGAAATACTGAAAAAGTCCTTCGTAATAATAAAAATCTATATTTTTTAGATAAAATTTATGAAAATAATTTTTTGATTAGCTATTCTAAGCAAAAAATTTTTAAGTAAATTTTAGCAAAAAAGATAATTTTTTTATAGATGTGAGTTTTTCAGTGTTTCCTTTAGAGTTATTTATAAAATAGAAAAAAGATACAATATATATTATTTTAATATTTAGATATAATAATTTCTAAAAAAGCAATTACAAAAATGAAATTGCTTTTTTTTAATGTTTCAATATAATACTTGAAAATTTATAAAATTATTTTCTAATTAATAAAAAAGTGTTCATAGACGAAGTCAAAATTAAAGTAGTAGCTGGTAAGTGATGAGACGGTTTAGTCTCATGGAGAAGGGAAAAATATATCCCAAAATGAGGTCCTCGGGGATGAGATGCTTGAGATGGTTGAAGTGTATATTTACAAACAGATGCAAATCTAAATACTCTATCAGAATACAGACATAAAAAAATTCTAAGAGCAGAAAAATGACAAAAATGAGGAGATAAGTTGATGCATTGAGCAAATGCAGAAAACTTAATTTTAAAAGTACCTGTTTGAACAATAGTAAGAGATGCAAGTACATGAGATTTATTAGCTGATTTATCAGAAGATAGAGTTAAGTTACTAGTTGCAAAATGAGGTAAATGAGGATTTTGAAATGCCCATTTTACTTCTTCTACTAGACAAGCACCATGATTTGCTGAAATAGGTGATGAAGCTGAAGAAAGAGATTTACATCTAGAATTGAAACTAGTAGCTGATATATGAATTATTTGAATACCATCTGCTGGAAAGTCTACTCTGATATGAAATGTAACAAATGTAAAACCAAAAATAGGGGATTATCCATTTACTACACTGACTCCAAATTTGTGAGTATTAGACCATAAATGAAAATCATTAGTATTAGAAGATGTTCCTGGTTTGATACCATGAGCACATGAAGGTAAATGATTGTGAATAGAATTTTTGAAACATATTGAAAGAACAGGTGTTTTATTACACTTACTAGATATGTATAGAATGGATAAAATATTTAGTGATTATACTGATATTAGACATGAACTAGAGATGTTTTCTGCTGATTTAGCACATAAAGAAGAGATAGTTGTTTTTTCTAAAGCTGATTTATTAGACAAGGAAATGAGAGATTTCATTGTTTGAGAATTCAAAAGTAAATTTAATAAAAATGTTTTTGTTATTTCTGCTGCTACATGAGAATGAATAATTGAACTAATTGATTTCTTGATAGATAATTATTCTAAAGAAATTATAGAAGAAGATGAAGATTCAGATGAAAAAATTAAAGAATTAAAAGTGTATGATTTGAAATCAAATACTGATCCTAGAGAAATATCAGTTAAATATATCTGAGATTTTACATTTGAAGCAAAATGAGAAAGACTAGAACAAATTATTAGAATGACCAATTTCGAAAATCCAGAAGCATTACTTAGAGTATATGATGTTCTAGATAAACAATGAGTAATGAAGATAATAGAGCCAGAACTTCAAAAAGTATTAGATGAAGCATGAAGAGATAATTCGTTTTTCTTTGAATGAAGTGATGAAGAACCGATTAATCCAAAAATAGTAATAGCATGAAGAGAAATATCTCTAGATAAATTGAAATATAACTTGTAAAAACCAAAAAAGAAGACTAAATTTTAGTCTTCTTTTCTGAAATTAACATTTGATTATCTATTTTTTAAATATATCAAAAAAACTTCATTGAAACATTTTATATAGATAGAAACCAATTATACCTCACAAACTATTTAATAAAATATCATCAACATCTGTTATTTTGTAACTGAATCATATTAAATTTGAAATAAATAATTGTGTAATTTCTATTCATATAGTACATAAAAGAACTATTAATAAAGTTTTATTAATAAATTTTTTATTTTCCCATATTAGTGGTACAAAAAATCACATAGGAATAAAAAGAACTATATTTCAAATTATTTGTTTGATTTTTATTATTATATCCAATTGTTTATTTATAATATCAATTATAGACATGAATGGTATATAATTGTTAGTATCTTTATTATAAATTCAAATTTCATTAAGTCATTGAATAGGTATCGGAAATAATGTTACTGCTAAAAGAGAAATAATATAAAAATAAAATAAAGAATATAACAATATTTTATTAAATCTTATTTTTTTTACTTTTAAAACGATAATAAAGATAACATATATAGGAATTGATATAATGTATAAAAATTCATAGTCTAGCATAAATATTTATTATTAATAATTTAATTTTTTTCTTATATTTATTATAATGTTTTCTTGATAAATATGAAATAGATTATATTTTTATTACATCAAAAAGAAGACTAAATTTTAGTCTTCTTTTCTGATTTTTATAAATGCATTTGTATCAAAAAAAGTTTTCATTTGATTGTAGCTTGAAATCATCATGTCCATCTTTCAGTATTTAGATATAAATAATCATTTTCATATATAAATAGCTAAGTGATGATTTGAATCAATTTTTGTATTTAATATGCATATTACATCTCATTCTACTAATCAATCCAATCATTTTTCATTTTTAACTGGATACAGTTTAGCTCATTTTTCCCATCATTTAATAAAATATACGAAATCTCAACAATCAAACTCTGTGTTATTTTCATTATTGTATCATGTATTATTTCTCTCTATTTCTTTTCTATTTGTTAAGTATTTAGATAGATTTTTCAGTATAGTTTCATCTAGATTTAATCTTTCAGGATTTTCACCATTTTCATCATAATAATATATACTAAATTCTCTTTCACTTTTTAGATTATTAAATTTTATTTCCATTTTATTGTCATACAATCTACTTAGATTGTTCTTTCAAATAAGTACATCTTGTACTTGTAATTTTATTCTTGTACTAGGGGATTCAATGTCTTTAACTAATATATCTATATACCTTCATTTAGTTAGTACTATTCTATTTTCATTTATATTATTCATATCTATTTTATGATGATTATTTTTAATTTGATAGATAATAAAATAAAATACAAAATAGTCAATATTATTTATTTAAAAGTTTGCTATTATAAGTTTTTTAATTATTATACTTGAAATTTAAAACAATAATAAACATTTATGAGATTTAATTTAGATAATTTAGTTTCTGAATACGAAGAGCTGGAGAACAAACTTTCTGATCCGGATATTTTTAAGGACCAAAAAAAGGTTAGAGAAGTAGCAACTAGAAAAAAAAGTATAGAAGAAGCAGTAAATTTGTACAAAACATACAAATCAGCTAATGAAGCATTAAACGATAACAAAGAAATGCTTGATGCAGAAAAAGATGAAGAAATGAGAGAATTATTAAAAGAAGAAATAAGAGAACTAGAAATCAAAATTCCAGAAATGGAAGAAAATCTAAAGATTTCATTATTACCAAAGGATCCAAACGATGAAAAGAGTATTATCGTGGAAGTGAGAGCAGGTACAGGTGGAGATGAAGCTGCATTATTTGCAGGTGAATTATCAAAAGCATATATCATGTTTGCAGAAGCAGAATGATTTGGAGTTGAAATAACTGAACAAGCATTAAGTGAATGAGGATGAGTAAAAGAAATAATTTTTGAAGTAAAATGAGAATGAGCTTATTCTAGATTCAAATATGAGTCATGAGTACATAGAGTACAAAGAATACCAGAAACAGAATCAAAATGAAGAGTACATACTAGTGCTATCACAGTTGCTATCATGCCAGAAGTAGATGAAATAGATATAGAAGTAAACGAAGCAGATGTAGAAATGTCTTTTTGTAGAGCTAGTTGAGCGGGTTGACAACACGTAAACAAGACTGATTCAGCTGTACAATTGAGACATAAACCAACTTGAATAATGGTTTTTTGTCAAGATGGTAGATCACAACACAAAAACAGAGAAAAAGCTCGGAATATATTGAGAAGTAGATTGTATACTTATGAAGAAGAAAAAAGACAAAAAGAATTATGAGAAGCTAGACTAGCTCAAGTATGATCATGAGATAGGTCTGAAAAAATTAGAACATACAATTTTCCTCAAGATAGAGTTACAGACCATAGAATAGGACAAAATTTTTCATGAATACCATATATTATGATGGGTAGACTTACTCCTATAATAGATGCTTTAGCAGTTGCAGATCAACAAGCTAAGTTAGAAGCTGCTTGAAAATGACAAATATAGTTAAAATCTCCGAAAAACTTCGTATTTCTTCGTCAAAATATATATTTTCTCAGTCACTTACAACAGTCATCTCCTTTCAAAAATATATATTTTTCCTCGAACTTCTAGTTTTTGAGAGATTTTGTGGTTTTGAGTATTAATATAAAAATAAAGACTAAGAATTATTCTTAGTCTTTATTTTTGTATTTGATATAATCGTGTATAAATATTTTTACTATTGAAACCATAGGTATTGATAATATTATTCATATTATTCAAAATAAACTAGCTCATATAACCATAGCAATTAATACAGAAAATGGAGATATAGATAAGTTTTTTCACATTACGTATGGTACTAGTATATTATTTTCTGATTGTTGTATTATAATATAAAGTACAAGTATAATTAATGTAGCATTAAATCATAATCCTAATCATATAGCTAATGCAGGTATCAATGCAATAAATGGTCAAATATATGGAATAAATTCCATCATTCATGCAATAATTGATAATACAATAAATTCTTCTACAACTACTCAAAATAATCTAATAAATAGTAATCAAATTAATGTAAGAGTAAAAATACTAATTCATAATATTAATTGTCCTTTTATCCAATCATTAAGTGACTTAAGTATTTTATCTTCTTTATGGAGTAAGTATTTAGATGTTTTTTTAGGTATGATATCATAAAAAAATTGTCTGATTCATTTTCTTTCTAGAGCAATAAAAAATGTAAATATGAATAACATAACTAGATTTGCTATGAAATTCGTAATTCCAGAAATAAGTCAGATTCAACTAGTTAAGAAGTCTTTTAAATTATTAGTTATAAAAAATGATATTTGTCATATGTTTTCTTTTAATGTTGTTAAAATTTTGTCTACATCTAGATGCAATAATAAATTTTTTACAAATTCAGGTAAATTAAATCAATCTATTCATTTAGTATTGTATATATCTATAGAATTATTTATTCAATTAGTTAGTATATTTAAAAATAATGCAAATTGTTTTATAAATATTGGAACAATAGAAAACAATAGTACAAATATTGTTATAAGTATTAATATATATATAATTGTAATACCTATTCAATCTGATATTTTCCATTTATTAAATTTATTTAATAAAGGTGAAAATAAAATATTTAAAAACAATCATAATCAAAGAATAATTAGTAGATTTGATATTTCGTATATAAATAAACAACAAATTATAAAAAATGATAATATAATTAGTTTAGTTAAGAAGCTATACTCCTTTTTTTTGAATCTAAGTATTTTTTGAGCCATATATTTATTTTTAATAATAATTATTATAAATATATCATAAAAATTAAATTTTGCAAAATCATTAAAATAAAGGATTTATCCCCTTGTGGGTGTATCCTTTAGGGCAATGCCCAATGCCATTAAGTTAAGGATAATTTTGTACTTTGTTTCTAATCCCTCCCCCTGCGGGTACTCCCTTTGTCCTAAAGGATACATTTCAATAAAAAAGGAAGAAATTTAATTAATTCCTTAACTTAATGGTATTATCCTTTAGGGCAGGATAGAGTTATGAAAAATATCCAAAAATACTTAAAAATATTAAAAATCTAAAAATTTTGCGATTTAAGCATTTTTAATTTCATTCTCGTCTGAGAAATAAAATCAAAAAAATCAATTTTTTACAAAATATATGTTTTTTCCATAAAAATTTGCGATTTAAACTATTATAATAAAAATAAAGTCTAGAAATAGCTAAAACTTGATTTTATAAATTTGATGAATATTATATGACCATAATTTATTTATTATTATAAGTTACATAATATGACAAATGACCAAAATTATTGAGCTGAGAATATTCAGGTATTAGAATGACTTGAACCAGTTAGAAAAAGACCATGAATGTATATTGGTAGTACAGATGATAGATGATTACATCATTTAGTATGGGAAATAGTAGACAACTCTATAGATGAAGCTATGGCAGGACATTGTGATACTATTACTGTGACGCTTTGAGAGGATGGTTCATGTACTGTAGAAGATAATGGTAGATGAATACCTGTAGAAAAACATCATCAAACAGGTAAATCAACTCTAGAAACTATATTGACAGTATTACATGCAGGTTGAAAATTTGGATGATGATGATACAAGGTATCAGGTTGATTACATGGTGTTTGATCATCAGTAGTAAATGCACTTTCTACTAAATTGGAAGCATGGGTACACAGATGATGAAAAATACATTATCAAACATTTGCATTATGAATTCCACAATGAGATGTAGAAGTAATAGGTAAAACTAATCATACAGGTACAACTATTAGATTTTATCCAGATGATTCTATATTTAAAATAACTACTACTTTTGATTACAAAACAATCAAAAATAGACTTAGACAACAAGCATATTTGACTAAATGAATAACTCTTTATTTAATAGATGAGAGAAATGGTGAAAAATATAAATACTTCTTTGAATGAGGTGTTAAATCATATGTAAATTTCTTGAATAAAAAAGAAGATACTATTTGAGAAGTATTTTATGTAGAAAAAGAATTCAAAGATATATATGTAGAAATTTCTATGCAATACAACAAGGAGTTTTCTAATAATATCATATCATTTGTAAATAACATTCATACTCCAGAATGAGGTACTCATATGACATGATTTAGAATGGCTCTGACAAGAACTATAAATAAATATGCAAGAGATAAAGCTATATTAAAGGAAAAAGACCAAAATCTAACTAATGATGATGTTATAGAATGACTTACTTGTGTAATATCTATCAAGGTTGAAGATCCTCAATTTGAATGACAAACAAAAGGTAAACTAGGTACTCCAGAAGCAAGATGAGCTGTCGATGCAGTATTTGCTGAAAAATTTTTAGAATTTCTAGAAGAAGATCCAAGTACAGCTAAAAAAATCATTGAAAAAGTATTTTTAGCAGCCAAAGCTAGATTAGCAGCTAGAGCAGCTAGAGATACAGTTATCAGAAAATGAGCATTGGAATGAATGACTTTACCTGGTAAATTATCTGACTGTTCATCAAAAGATCCAGTTGCTTCAGAACTATACATAGTCGAAGGAGATTCTGCCTGAGGTTCAGCTAAACAAGGTAGAGATAGAGAACATCAAGCAATTCTTCCATTAAAAGGTAAGATATTAAATACAGAACAAGCTAGAATTGATAAGATTTTTGGTAATCAAGAAATCAAGAATATGATTATTGCACTAGGTACTTCTATCTGAGAAACATTTGATATTTCTAGATTGAGATATCATAGAATAATTATCATGACCGATGCCGATGTAGATGGTGCTCATATCAGAACTCTATTATTAACATTCTTTTTCAGATATTTAAAAGAATTAATAGTGTGAGGTTATTTATATATAGCTCAACCACCATTGTATAAATTATCAAAGGGTAAAAAATCTTGGTATGTATATGATGAAGAAAACAAAGAAAAAATCATTAGAGAAGAAGCAATTGTATGAGAAAATATTCAAAGATATAAAGGTCTCTGAGAAATGAACCCAGAACAACTTTGGGAAACTACAATGGATCCTACTACTAGAAAAATGTACAAAGTATGAATAGATGATGCTCAAGCTGCAGATGAAATATTTAAAATACTTATGTGAGATGAAGTAGCTCCAAGAAGAAGATTTATTCAAAGTAGAGCAAAAGATGTTAGAAATTTGGATGTATAATAAAAAGCTTAGAAATATTTCTAAGCTTTTTTTGTGTGTATACTTGATTATTATTTAAAATTTTCTATAATTAAATATATTAACATTTTAAAAATAAAACTATGTTATCAAAAGATAAATTAATTGATTTATTAAAATCAGTAGAAATAAAATCAATATTAAAAGAGATATGAGTTGAACATTTATATTTAGTTTGATCATATTCTAGATGAGATTATAATGAAAATAGTGATATAGATTTAATATATCAACAAAATGGTGATATTAGAGTATGAGGAATAAAATTTTTGAAAGTTAAATCTATTTTAGAATCTAGATTAAATAAAAAAGTAGAATTAGTAGAAGATAAATATATAAACAAGAATTTTAAATCTAGTATAGAGAAAGATAAAAAGTTTATTTTTTAATTATTGTTATGAAAATATTAGTTTCCTCTTTAAATGTTTTACTAGATTCTATTAGTCAAATAGAATCTTACGTATATTGATATGATTTTGAAAAATTTATTAATGATAGAAAGACTTTTGATGCTGTTTTAATGCAACTACAACATATTTGAGAAACAACTAAAAAAAATGGTAAATAACTTTTGAGATATAAAATGACTTCCAATAAATGAAATGATATAACTTAGAAATTTTATTGCACATGATTATTTATGAATAAGTGATAGAATTATATGGGAAACAGTTATAAGTGATTTACCTGATATAAAAAATAAACTTATAGCAGAGATATGTAATAATAAATAAATTATATTGTATTATAAAAATGAGTTTTAAATAAACTCATTTTTATTTACTTAAAGCCATTAAACTATTTTTTAACATTAAGTTATAAAAAAGTTCAAAAAAATTTTGACAAATAGTTAAAAATATATAATATCTTTCTCGCTAAATTAAATAAATATATTCCTCAGTAGCTCAGCGGTAGAGTAGACGGCTGTTAACCGTTTGGTCACTGGTTCGAATCCAGTCTGGGGAGCCATATAATTTGTTCTTTATAATAAAAGTACATATTGTAAAATTGCGTGGAGAGATGGCTGAGTGGTTTAAAGCAACGGTCTTGAAAACCGTCGTGTCGCAAGGCACCCAGAGTTCGAATCTCTGTTTCTCCGCCATTTTTTTTGTTTAAAAGCATATAATATTCCAGATTAGGAAAGGTGGCAGAGTGGCTTATCGCGCACCCCTGCTAAGGGTGTGAACCTTTACGGGTTCCGAGGGTTCGACTCCCTCTCTTTCCGCCATTAAATGTGTTATAATTAAAATTATAATAAAACTAAATTAAGATATCCGTAAGGAGTCGAAAGGAGGTTTTTTCTGAAAGAAAAATTTTATTACGACGAATAGGAGTAATAAAAACGGATGTCCGACCCATAAGGGCGACGATTCCCTCTCTTTCCGCCATTAAAATGTGAATATTAATAAGGGCCTGTAGCTCAGGGGTTAGAGCAGTTGGCTCATAACCAATTGGTCGTTGGTTCAATTCCAACCAGGCCCACCATATTACCTTATAATTAGCTATAAAAAGTAAAATTATAAAAAGTTTTGACATATATTAATTATTATATAATATCGGTCACGCTTGAGTAATTAAGTATATATTTTGCAATAAAATATATAAATGTAAATTTTAAATAGAGATATTTATTTATACATATTAATAAGTTTAAGTTACTATATATTTTTGATATAAAATAAGTAAAAAAATAATTAATAGAAAAATAAAAAAACTTTTGACAAAACTACATTAAAAAATAAAATCCTTTTACTTAAAAAGTTAAGTAAATAAAAAGTTCATTAAAATAAACAGAAATTAGAAGAAAAAACGTTTGAGTTTTACTAGGGAAAACAAATATAAATCTTAGGTATAGTTATAGACTATACCAATTACGTTTAAAAGAGTTTGATCCTAGCTCAGGGTGAACGCTAGCGG
>JAUXPL010000041.1 GCA_030683605.1 Candidatus Altimarinota bacterium | reverse complement strand
ATAATTTAGCATCACTTTCTTCTTTTTTCTTTTCTATTGCATAGTCTGATACTATATTTATGAAATAATTTGATAGTGTTTTTTGATTAATTCAATACAATAATGATATCATTGAATTACTTATTTCTCATTTTTCTATTAGTTTATTTTAAAAAAGACAACAAACTTTTTGATGTTTGTGTTCATGGATAAATACAATTAATTTCTGAATTAATTATCTTTCATCATGATTTTTCTTGCCATTTTCTTCTTTTTATTACTAGAGTCGCTATTTTATCTCTTACTGCAAAATCATGTACTTTTTTTGATGGATAAAATCATTTAGATATTATTTGTTTTCAAATATAGTCTTCATTATTCGGAATTATATTTAATACTTCTATATGAAATTCTAGTCTTCATACAAATGGTGATATATTTTCGTCTTTTATTTCTAATACTTTTTCTAATTTATATCTTTTCCAATCTATTTCTTGTGGTAAAAATAATTCTAATAATTCTTGTGCCATTTTTTCCATTTTTCTCTCTTAAAAAATATGTTAAACTTATATATTTAGTTTAACATATTTTTTTTAATCCACCAAAATTTAGATTATGCCTTTAAAAATAATTTAGTTTCAGGTGATAAAAAAATTATTAATTTTACTTTAAAACAGTCTCTTGTTTTTCGACAAGCTTATATACAAAATTACATAATTTATTTTTTACAAAAAAAAGTAGAATAGTCTTTTTATTCTAGTTTTTAATTATAAAAAAATTGAAAGTAATATTACTTTCAATTTTTAAGTATTATTTTCACGGAAGAGTCAAAGAGTCTACCCCGCAAGGGGGTAAGTTCTGTCATCCAATCGCTTTTGCAAAGCTCTTGGGATATCACTTAAGAGTCAAAGAGTACGAAGAGTCGGATTAGTTCTTTAGACAACGAACACTGAATCCGTAAGCTCTGTAATTGCTATAAGCTGGGGAGATAAGGCTAGTATTGAAGCGCAGATAGTACGCGTAGATAGAGTTAGGAGTACTAGACCAGTAGCCTGCGTTCGTAGACTGATCGTAGTACTTACCATTACTCGAATAACGGTTACCAGCAAAAGGTAACCTAAGTTTACTCGCTATAAGTGAATTATAAGACATACCATTACTACATGTAGTTGATAATATATTATTACATGCTAACTGCCAATCTTTTACACTAGGTACATGCCATCAACTTGGACATGGTCATTGTCTTCATATAGCTGTTGTTCCAGCTCAATCTGATGCTGTAGTATCACTTGTACTTCATCACCATTTTGTATCATTTTGAGCTTCCCATCAATAATTATATGGTGATCATGATTGTCAATTAGTCCATCCTGTATCATTTCTTCACCATTGATAATAACTTCAAAGCCATGTTAATGAATTACAATTTGTAGAACTTCAACCACAATTTGTAGGTTGTGTAGAACCATCCCAAACTGTAGTTGCTCATAAATTCATACATGACCATGTTTGTCAGTTTGTTAGTGTTATTTCTGTTAATCATGTTGTACAATTACTTGCTAATATACAACTTGTACCATTCCATCAATATCATCCTGAACATGTATAATAACATGGATTTGCACTATTTGTATTTTGCCATGCTTGATTTGGACTCGTAGGACTTCAAATTGTTAATATCGCATTTGTTGGTTGTGTAGAGTTACAACTATTATTTTGTACACAACTCGTTCCATTCCAGCTATACCCACTATTACAGTTGAAATCACAAGTTGCCTGACTCTCTCACCAGCTAGTTGTTGGTGACCAATCCGAACCATTCCATGTTTGTGTGTAGTTTGTTCCAGTTGTTGCTGTTGCATTGGCTGGTACACTTCATCCACAACTAACAGATTGTGTATTAGCTACACAAGAACTTCAATTCCATGTGTAATTGCTTGCACATTGGTATCTACATTCTGTCGTACTTGCTGATGTGTTGTAATCCCCGCTTTCAGTAGGTAACCAGTTAGTACCACTCCATGTTTGGGTGATGCTACTCGCTGTGTTCCATACCGCATTGCTTGGAAGGCTGGTACAGCTTGTTGTTTGGGTGTTGGCAGTACAAGAGCTTCCATTCCATGTGTAGTTGTTGTCGCAGACGAAAGTACAAACAGCTGGTGTTGTGTTGTGAGTCCAAGATTGTAGATTCGATTGGCTTGTTGCTGTTGAGTGTGCATTTGCTGGTACTGTGCTTCCACAGATGTCTTGCACACAAGCTCAGGCTTGTTCTACAAAGCCTGAACTACAATCAATGTTTGTTAATTCATTTTGAATTGTTACTACTCAGTCTGTACATAGTGCATCAGCTCAGTAATTCAGTATTCCGTTACTTAGACTTCCAGTTTTAGTTACTGCTTCTGTTTGGTTATGGATAATAGCTCCATAGTTGTAGCCATTTAATGTTCAACTTTCACAGTTAGAATAAGTAATTGTTTGACTTCATCATCCTGTACTTACTTTTCATTTAAGTACATTATTTACATAATTCCCTGCATAATTGATGACTTCTTGGCTTGGTGAGTTTGTATCGATAGTCAAAGCTAGGATATTTTTTATTTCGCCTTCATTTTGTACCAGTGTTCCGCTGTATGCATCTTGAAGACCTTTCAGTAGATTTACTCTTGCTGTGTAGCTTGTGTTATCTGTCAATGGTGCACAGCTTGAAGTATCTGTGTAAGCTAAAAGAGTATTTGGTTGAAAATCAAATCAAGCTGCCTCATTGAATTTCGACCCCTTAAAGCTTGCTGGTAAGTTTTTGAAGCCTCTATAGACTAAGCTTCCACTTGCTACGATTTGTTGCAGGTCTGTAACTGTAGCGTCATTGTTAATGATGCTTGGAACAGCTAACACATTACAAGTTGTTCAACTCAATACTTTGGTCATTTGTCCATTGTAGTTACCTGTGATGTAGGCTGTTGCTTCTACTATTCAGGCTTGAACTTGCTGTGCTAGTCCCCCGCCTTGATAAGGAGGGGTTAGGGGTGGTCTGTAGCTAATATCATTCCCTTCTACAATTCATCATAGTTGGTACTGATTTCAGTTGACCAAGACTGAGTAAGTATATTCTTTATCAGTCAATGGGTCTTTTGGGATCTTGTCCAGTTTCCCTAAGTTAGCAAAAACTGTTTCTCCAAATGTTCCCTGGTTCCATACTGTTGTTCAACTGTAGGTGATAGATACCAATCCAGTCGGTTTAGGATAATTCCCTGCATCTAATTGAAACAGTTCCAAAGATGTTTTCATGCTCGATAAGTCTGAAACTCTTGTTGAGTCTCTTGCACTCGTTGAGTAACCTTGAAGGCTTATAAACGCTATTGTTCACAAAATAGCTAATATTGTAATTACAACGATTAGCTCTACTAGGGTGAATCCCTTTAAATTCTTCCCTTTTCAAGGGAAGTGCCTGAAAATAGATGCTTTATTTTTATATTTAACCATATATAATTAAATTATTTATTAAACAATTTAATTATATATATATATATAAATATAGTAAAATTATTTTTATTTTTTAGATTGACTTTTGTATTCAAAATTACATAATTTATTTTTTACAAAAAAAAGTAGAATAGTCTTTTTATTCTACTTTTTAGTTTTAAAAAATATTGATTTAATTTAAAATCAACATTCTAGTTTGATTAATTTTGAATAAATATTATTATTATTTAATAATTCATTATGAGATCCTCTTTCTAATATACTTCAATTTTCTATTATGATGATTTCATCAGCAAATTTTAGTGTACTTAATTTATGAGCTATTATTATTACTGTTCTTCATTTTATCAAATTTACTATTGCATTATTTGTTAAGTTTTCATTCTCTAAATCTAATGGAGCACTAAATTCATCTATTATCAAAATATTAGGATTTTTTAAAAAAACTCTTGCAATTGCTAATCTCTCTTTTTCTCAAATTGTTAATTCTATATTATTGTCTCATATTAATGTAAATATTCAATCTGGTAATTTATTTACAAAATCACAATTAGCTAACTTTAATGCTTTATTTATTTTTATTAAATTAGATTCTTGTTCCTCGATTTTTGGTAAAAAATTTAATAAATTATCATAAATTGAAACATTTGAAAAAAATGGATTACTAGATAAATATGAAATATTTTTATAATAACTTTTTAAAGAAATATTATTTAAATTTTGTCCATCTATAAAAATTTCTCCATTATCAGGAGTTATATATTTAAGTATTAATTTAGATAAAGTTTTTTTTCATGATCATTTTCATCAAACAATTGCTGTTATTTTTCATCAATAAATATCTAAATTTAGATTTTGAAACAATGTTCTCCTTTTAGTATATGAAAAATCCAAATTTTTAATTAATATATCTCATTTTTTGTAAATAAATTCATTTTTATTATTATATCACTTTATAAGTTTAGTTTTATCAAAAAATTTCCATAGTTTATCAATAGTGTGAAAATGCATAGCAAAATTTTTATACAAATTCAAAAAATCATATATTGATTTATTTACTAATGTTATAGTTCATAAAAGCAAAATTAAATAAGAAATATGTATTTCTTTATTAATTATTTTATCTCAAACATAAAGTATTACTAATAATTCAAATATTCATAATAAAAAAATTGGTAACCTCTTTATCAATAAATTATACGGAGATATTTTTTTGTTATATCATATTATTTTATCTATATTATTATCTAATAAGCCTATCTCTTTAGAAATTATTCAATTTTTTAATATATCAAATTTTCACATTATTATACTTAAAATCTGATTAGTATATTTTGTTTTTTCATCTACTATTAATCTTCTTTCATTATTTATTATCTTATTTACAAAAATAACAAATATACATACTGTTAAATATATAATAAGAAATAAAATTGCATATAATATTCATAATTTTGATAAAGTATAAATCGTAAATATAACATTAAAAATTATTGAAATTCAATATGCTATTAACATATCAATTAAATATCACCATCTATATAATCATTTATCTATTATAGATAAAGTGGTTCCTGCTCAGATTTTTTCTGTTTCTGTGTTATCTAGTTTTATAAAATCTTTTATATATATATTATGAAGATTTTTCTGGGTTTTTTCTGCAATTTTTACCCATGACCAATTTCTAGAATAGATTTCTAATATTTCATAAATAATGACATAAATAATATAAAATAATATTAGTTTTTTAAATCTTATATAATCAGAAACATCCAATATATCAGTTACCTTTTGTATAAAAATTATGTGTACAATTGGATTAATTGCTAATAATCAATATGAAAATAATCACTTAAAATATAATTCTTTATCTAATTTTAATGGGCTTAGAAATTTTTTCGAAATATTGTGTAAATTTAATAATTCTTTTCTCATAAAGGTTATTGTTAGTTAAAATGTATAAAAAATTGATTATTATTATATTAATATTAGATAATTATCAAAATATATAATAGATTTTGTTTTTATTTAGAAAATATGTTAAAATATATTTAATATAATTTTATACAAAATAATGCCAGAATTTAGCGATTTAATAGAGCAAGTTTCAAGTAATAAAATAGAAACTGAAGATAAATCTGTAAAAAGTGAAACTCTACAACTCTTGTGAGATGCTAGAGGTATTATTGAGTTGGCTAGTAGGCAATGAAAAGATAAAGAATCTGAGATAAGAGAAAAATATGAAAAAGTAAGACTTTGAATAATCGAAGCTACTAAAGAAGATTTAAAAATAACTAGGGCTGAACTAAATTGACTTAAAGCTGAAGTGAATAAAACTAATGAAAAATTAGCTGATTTTTATGTTAAAAATCAAGAAATACTTAAGTTGGAATTAAATAAAGATATAGTCATAAAGACATTAAATAAACTAGTAAATAAAAAAAATTCAGAAGAAAATATAAATAATATTAAAGATACTTCTCAATTAACAGTAAATTTTCTAGATATAAATCAATCATTATTAAGTGACATAAATGTTATAAAAGCTACAAGACCTGAATGAATGACATTGTTTCCTGAGGATATTTTAAATATTCCAAATTATTTTTTTCATAATGATGAAAACTTAAATAAAGTATTAGAAATTACAAGTACAGAATATAAATCTGCACTGATAATGAAGGCTTCAAAGGTATTATCAGAAGATAAGCTAATAAGTTTGATATGAAAAATAAACTGAGAAAATAATCCAAAAACAAAATTACAAGATAAAGATATTCCTATAAATTTATTAAAAAAAGATGACAAAAATGTAATGTTATTAAATAGCGAATGGAAAAAAATGCATATAGATAAAATTAATAAAATTACTGAAAATTCTATAGATGAAATATTAAAAACGGATATTGATGGTAGAGATTTGGCTGATGAAGTAGAATATTATCTACAAAAATATAATATAGATAAACTATCTGATGAAACATTGATAAATATTTTAACTATTTTAAATGAATCAGATAATACTATTTATGCACCAAAATTATTATTGAGTTTGGATAAAAGAATAAATGTTATAAATGAATTTTCTAGTAAAGTTGAACCTGTATTTATTAAATATTTACCTATAGAAATAGCAAAAAATAATAATGTACAGAAAAATTTTGTAGATATAATTGTAAATTATTTAAGTATTAATAATGATGTGAATTTTTTACTAGATTATTTAGAAATAGATGATTTAGAAATTGCAAAGTATTTTTATGAAAAGATAAATAATCAATGAGATATTAAAGCTGATAAAGTATTCTCGAATTTTAAAATAAGAGAAAAAATAAGTAGAGTAATTTGAAGAAATGAGAATACTCAAGATAATTCTACAAACGAAATGGTAAAAAAATTTGCTTCATATGAAAAATTATGAATAGATTTAATAAATGCTGTAAAATGAAATAAAAAAACAATAGAAAAAATAAAAAATGATAAATCAAGTTTGGAAATAACAGCATTGAGTATAAAAGAAAATTTAAAATTAAATGTAGAAGATAATATAATGATTCAGTTGGTAAGTGAAATAGCAAATTTAAATGATGATGATACAAATTCAGAAAAATCTAGGTTATTAATAATAAAATTGGTGGATATATGTGGAACAAAGGAAAAAACAACTATTTTTATACAAAATGTAAATAAGTATAAAATAGCTGAAAATGTTGGTAAAATAGAAGATATAAAAAATAATATAGATAAAGATGGGAATTTATTAAAAAATGTTGAAGTAGAATTTGATTCATTTTTATTGAAAAAAATAGATACTTTCAAAAAAGAAAATAAAGATAAAAAATATAATATAAATGATATTTCTAATAAAGCAATAGAAGAATATATTGAAAATAGACAAGATTTGAATCAAAAACAAAAAGATTGATTAAGAGAAATTTTAATTACATTTGTTGATAGTAAACAAAGAAAAAGTAATAATGACAATGGTATAAATTATACAAAAGCTTTATCATGAGAGATAACAAAGGAACAATATAATAAATTATCTCAAAGTACTTTTGAAAAAGCTTATGATTTTGAAGCACAAAAAGAAATAGTAAAAAAACAAGAAAAAATAGAGGCTGATTATAGAATGCAGAATTGATTGTGATGAAATTATAATGAATTAAATAATGCTATACAGTATAATTATATACAAAATGGTAATACTTATACTCTAGAATGATCTAATTGAGAAAAAATCGAATGATTAACTAAACAAGAAAAGGATTTAACAATTGGAAATCCAGAAGCAACTAAAAATCTAATAAATTTTCATGATTTTTTCAAAAAATTAAACCTAGAATGAGTATGGAAATATAGATGAGAATTGATAAATGCAATTTGAGACATACATATTGATCCAAATGATGATGATTCTATAAAAACTGAAGAACTAAGAAAATTCTGAAATAAAATATTAACATTTATAGCAAATGCTTGAAAAGATGAAAAAGAATGAAAAATGCAAACAATTAATTTATCTAGTATACAATCAGTAAAATTAGAATTACAAAAATTTTCTGGAGCTAATTCAATGTTAAATGACAAAAAGTCATTTAATACTTATTGAGAAGATAGATTTACAGCTTTTTTAAGAGAACAATGAATTATATGATGAGCATATTTTAAAATAAATTGATTTAAAAGCTATTTATAAAAATATTTTTTAAACAAATTTGTAGGGATATCTCGTATGTAGATTGTCCTGAAAAAAGTATTATTTAATCAAAAAAACAGGTAGCCATTATTTAAACAAAAACAGGTAGCCCACAAGGGGCTACCCTACATAAACAAATTGATATTGTAGGGATACCCCTTGTGGGTGTCCTGTTTTTATTTAAATAATATTTACCAGTTTTTTTATATTACAATATCCTCTTCCTCTTCTCATTCTCTAACTATAGAAGCTCTTACTATCATATCTCAGTCTTGTTTCAATTTAGTTAATATTACTCATTGTGTAACTCTTGAAGTTTTTCTTATTCATCTTAGATTCATTCTAATTGTTTGTCCTCATTTAGATATAAGAATAATATCTGAAACTTTTCTATCTTCTTCTGATAACATATTTGCTGAAACAAGTTTACCTGTTTTTTCAGTTACATTCATAGCTTTTACTCCTGATCCTCATCTTTTTTGATTTCTATATTCTTCTATTAGTGTAAGTTTTCACATACCATTTTCTGTAACTATAAACACATATTCTTGATCTTTATTTACTATAGTTACTTCTACTACTCTATCTGTTCCTTTCAATTTTATTCATCTTACTCATGAAGCAGTTCTCCCCATAGGTCTAACGTCTTCTTCTGAGAACTGAATTGCTTTACCTTCATTTGTTGCTATAAAAATACTATCTTCTCAACTAGTTGTTTTTACCCAACTTAATTCATCATCTTCTTTTACTCACAATACTTTTAATCAATTTGCTCTAATGCTTTTTACTTCACTCATTTCTAGCTTTTTAACTGTACCATTAGTAGTTACGAAAAATAAGTATTTGTTATTTTCTTTTGAAATATCCATAATAGCCGCTATTTCTTCACCTTTTTGTAATCATACGAAATTGATAACAGGTTGTCATTTAGCTATTCTGTTTGTTTCTGGTATTTCATATGCTGGCAGTGTAAATACTCTACCTTTTGAAGTGAAATATAGTAAATCAGAATGATTTTGTGTAGGAATAATCAATTTGATTTCATCATCTTCTTTTGATCATGTTGCTACTCATTTACCTCATCTTCTTTGTGTTCTGAAACTATCATCTTTCAGTCTCTTTATGTAAGAATTTTTTGTTAATACTATAAATACCTCTTCATTTGGAATTGTATCTTTTGGATTGAATTCTCAAATTTTTGATGGATTTACTTGAGTTTTTCTTGCATCACCAAATTTTTCTTTTACATCATCTAATTCTTCTATGATTATACTTACAATTCTTTCTGGTTTAGCTAAAATATCTTTTAAATCTGCGATTAAAACCAATTTTTCATTCAATTCATCTTCTATTTTTTGTCTTTCTAATCATGCTAATCTATTCAATCTCATTTCTAAAATTGCATCTGCTTGAATTTCTGTAAATTCAAAATTAGCCATCAAAGCAATTTTTGCATCTTCTTTTGTATTTGCTGCTCTAATTGTTTTGATAATTTCATCTATATGGTCTAATGCTCTTTTTAATCATTCTAATATATGAGCTCTTGCTTCTGCTATTTTTAATTCATATATTGTTCTTCTTTCTACTACTTCTTTTCTATGTTCGATAAAAGCTTCCAAGAAATCTTTTAGATTATATAATCTAGGTTGTAAACCTCTCTCTCACAATGCAATCATATTATAACCAAAACTAGTTTGAAGTGGAGTAAGTTTGTAAAGCAAATTTAATACTTTTTTAGGAAATGCATCTTTTTTTAACTCTATTATAATTCTAACTCATTCTTTATTTGACTCGTCTCTAATATCAGATATTCACACTATTTTTTTATCCCTTACTAAATCAGCAATTTTTTCTATAAATGTTGATTTATTAGTTTGAAATGGTACTTCAGATATATGAATAATATTTCTTCATTTTTTATTTTCTCAGATTGTAGCTACTCATCTCATTTTTACTGATCATCTACCTGTAGAATAAGCAGTTAATAAAGCTTCTTTATCATAGACTATTCATCCAGTTGGGAAATCAGGTCATTTTACAAATTGCATCAATTCTTCAACTGTTACTTCTTCTGAATTAGGTACTTTTAACAAATACTCAATAGCTTCAATTAGCTCAGTTAAATTATGAGGTGGAATATTAGTTGCCATACCTACAGCGATACCCATTACTCAGTTCATAAGTAAGTTTGGTATTCTAGTAGGCATAACTGTTGGTTCTTGTTTAGTTGTATCAAAGTTATCTCTGAAATCAACTGTTTCTTTTTCTATATCAGCTAACATATATTCAGCCAATTTAGTCATTTTTGCTTCAGTATATCTGTAGGCAGCTGCACTATCTCAATCCATTGATCAAAAGTTACCTTGACCGTGTACTAATGGATATCTTAGTGAGAAATCTTGCGCCATTCTAACCATAGCTTCATATACTGAACTATCACCATGTGGATGATAATTTCATAGTACATGTCAGACTACAGTAGCTGATTTTCTAAACTTAGCTGTCGATCTCAAACCTTGCTCATGCATAGAATACATAATTCTTCTATGAACTGGCTTGAATCAATCTCTAATATCTGGTAATGCTCTAGATACGATTACACTCATGGCATAATCCAAGTAACATACTTCCATTTCATCTCTAATATTTCTATGAGTATCTCAAGTATACACTATACCTGCAGGTATATCTAATCAAGTTTGTTCTTCATTATTTTCATTTTCTATATTTTCTTCCATTTCATTATTTAGGTTTTCGTTCTCTGACATTTTTTATAGTTAAAAAGTATTTTTGTATTTAAATATTGAAACAATTATAATTGTTTGCTTTTCTTCATCTATTTTATAAATGATTGTAAATTTATGTTTAGAGTTTACTAATTTTCTAAGTCAATTTTTATATTTTAATCATAGATTTGAAAAATCTTTTAAATAGTTAATAGTATTTAATATATTATTAATTACATTAATAGATGCTAAACTATTATCATTATTTATGTATATAAAAATTTCATTTAAATTATTTCTCGAATTTTTTGAATATTCTATACTATACATTTTTCTCTATTTAATAGATAAGCATTAATATCTGATTTAATTAATTCATTAAACTCTTCTTCTGAATATACATTTCATTCTTCTATATCTTGCAATCATTGTTTTATACTTTCTATTTCTTCAAAGCTTAATCAATCATTTTTTAATTCCTCTATTTCTAATTTTGTTAACATAATTTTTTTATATTAAAAATTAATTGCATATAATATAATGATTTTCTCTTATTAATCAAGAAAAAAAGCTAAAATCTATCTAAAAAAAATAAACAAAAAAAATGACAAAAAAAACTAATAAATATTAAATAATTTATAGTAAAATATTTATAATTTTTCTTTAATCTTTACAAAAACAGCAAAAAATATAAACTAAACAAAATTATTATTAATAAAATATTTATGAAAGCAATTATATTAGCAGCTTGAGAATGAAGTCGCCTAAGACCACTAACTAATACAATACCTAAACCACTTATTAAAATATATGGTAAATCTATATTGGAACACAATTTAGAATATATATGTGAACATGTAGATGAAATAGTAATAGTAGTAAAATACCAAAAAGAAAAAATAATTGAAGCACTTTGAGACAGTTACATGTGAGTTAAAATAACTTATGTAGAACAATCTGATGAAAAATGAACTGGTGCAGCTATCAGATGAATAGAAACTGATGCAGATTTACTAATAATGAACTGAGATAGTATATTTGAGAAAGAAGACTTGGAAAAATTGTGCAAATTTAGTGGATATTGAGTACTAGTAAAAAAAGTAAAAGACCCAGAAAAATACTGAATATTTCATTTATGAAACGATGGAAATATAAAACAAATTGTAGAAAAACCAAAAGAATTCATAGGAGATTTAGCAAACCTATGAGTATATAAATTTGACTGAAAAATAATAGAAATAGCAGAAGAAATCCAATTATCAGCTAGATGAGAATACGAAATAACGGATGCTATAAATGAGTTTGCAAAACAATTCCCTTTCAAAGCATTTGAAATACAATGAGAATTCATAGATGTATGATATCCTTGGGATATATTAACATCGAATGCACATTTTTTAAACAAGTTGTCAAAATCTGAAATAAATTGAACAGTAGAAGAATGAGTAACAATTAAGTGAAATATAGTTTTGGAGCAGTGAGCAGTACTCAAATCATGAACATATATAGAATGAAACGTATTTATATGAAAAAACTCCATAATTTGACCTAATACATACTTGAGATGAAATACTGTTATATGACAAGACTGCAAAATATGAAATGCTGTGGAAGTGAAAAATTCTAGTATATGAGACCATACTAATATTCCTCATCTAAGTTATATTTGAGATTCAGTTATATGAAACAATGTAAATATATGAGGTGGATATATCACTGCAAATTTGAGACATGATAGTGGAAACATAAAAATCCCTATCAAATGAGAGCTAGTAGACAGCCAATTACATAAATTTGGAGTTATTATATGAGATAATACAAAAACAGGTATCAAGTGTTATAGTATGCCTGGTAGAGTAGTGGAAAATAATAGTATGATAAATCCTGGGACGATGATAAGGTAAAAAAAGAAGTTGAACTTTGGTTCTAACCCATCCCCCCTTCGGGTACTTCCATTGAAAAGGGAAGAAATTATCTAGAAAAAAAGTAAAGAAATAATAATTAAATTTCATTAGATTTCTTCCCTTTTCAATGGAAGTCCTCGGAATGCAATGGAGAGGGATGGGTTTAAAAAATCAATAAACAAAAAAACAAACTAAATTTTAAAATTTAGTTTGTTTTTTAATTTGTAGGGACGCCCTTTATGGGTGTCCTGTTTTTATTATGCAACTGATACAAATGTATCTGTAAATTTTCTACCATCAAATCTTACTTTTTTCTTTACAGTAAAAGTAACTGTTCAATCAGTAGTTGCGAAAAGAGTAAAATCTTTTCCTTGTGAAACACCTTCTGCTGGCCAGAATTTATTACCTTTTTGTCTAACGATAATGTTTCCTGAAACAGCTTTTTGTCCACCAAATAATTTCACACCAAGTCTTTTGGCATTACTATCTCTACCATTACTAGTAGATCATTGAGCTTTCTTGTGAGCCATTGTTTAAAAATTATTAACTAAAAAATATTTTATATATTCCTAAAATCCATTTATTAAATGATTAGGTTAAAAGTTTATGATCTTTTATTTGCAAATCTAGCGAAAGCTTTATTAGCTTCAGCCATTTTATAAACTTCTAATTTTTTCTTGTAAGCAGTACCTGTTTCATTTGCAGCTTCGATTAATTCGATAGCTAAAAATTTAGAGAAAGCAGCACCTTTTTTACTTCTAGCAGCATCAATTAACCATTTAGCAGCTAAGAATAATTGTCTTTTTGGTTTTACTTCTTGAGGAACTTGGTAAATAGAACCTCATACTCTTTTTGGTCTAACTTCGATTTTTGGAACAATATTTTCAATAGCTTTATCAAAAATAGCTTGAGGATTTTTTTGTCCTTTTGCTTTAATTTCTTCAAAAGTATCTACCATTATTTTTTTAGCTAGACTTTTTTTACCATCTAACATCACATAATTAACGAATTTGTCCATCATAGACATTTTTTCATTCATTTTCATTTTTTGGGAACAATTAATAAATATATTGCGGTCTTTTCAGTAATTGTAAAACTTACTCCGCTAAAAACCTCACCTTTGAATTTCCTCTCCTTATAGGAGAGGAAGGCTACATTTTTTTTATTTTCCTTTTATTCCCTCTCCTATAAGGAGAGGGTTAGGGGGAGCTTATCCTTATTTTTTTGGTCTTTTAGCACCATATAAAGATCTACCTTGATTTCTCTTTTTAACACCTTCACAGTCTAAAACTCATCTAACAATATGGTATCTTACTCATGGTAAGTCTTTTACTCTTCCTCCTCTTATAGCAACTACAGAGTGTTCTTGTAAATTATGACCTTCACCTCCGATGTAAGCATTTACTTCCATACCGTTTGTTAATCTTACTCTTGCTACCTTTCTTAGGGCAGAGTTTGGTTTTTTTGGTGTCATTGTTGTTACTTTAACACACACACCTCTTTTTTGAGGACATCCACCTGGCATTACTGATTGAGTTTTCTTAATAGAATTCTTAATCATTTGTAATGCTGGAGATTTACTTTTAACAGAAGGAGTTTTTCTCTTTCTTTTAATTAATTGATTAATAGTAGGCATTTTTCAATTATAGTTAGTAAATTACATAATAAACCCCTCTGTCCTTCGGACATCTCCCCTTGTCAGGGGAGATTATTTCTCTATTCCTCCCCTGACAAGGGGAGGTTAGGAGGGGTTCTTATTTATAATATTGAAATAATATAGATAAATATTCAAAAATTATCTTTTTGACCATTGAGATCATTTTCTCGCTTTATGTTTACCTGGTTTCTTTCTTTCAACTTTTCTAGCATCTCTAGTTAATAAACCAGCAGCTTTTAAAACCTTTTTGAACCCTTCATCGCTTGAAGCTAAACTTCTAGCTAATCCGTGTCTAATTGCTTCAGCTTGAGCAGAAACTCCTCAACCTGAAATTTTTACTTCAAAGTAAAAATTTTCTTTTACTTTACAAAGTTTTAATGGTGAATAAATAGTATCAAATAAATCTGATCTTGTTACATATTCAGTTATTTTTTTACTATTTACCATATTTTCACCCTTCCCTTCAAATAATTTTACTTGAGCAGAAGCAGTTTTTCTTTTTCAAATAGTATAATTATATTTATTTGCCATATCAAGTTATTATTTAATAAGTTCTGGTTTTTGAGCAACATATATATGTTCATCTCAAGTAAATAATTTTAATCTAGATAACATTCATTTTCTTAATTTATTTTTTGGTAACATACCATTAACAGCAATTTCTAATGCTTTAATTGGTTTTTTTACTAATAAATTTTCTAAAGAAATTTCTTTAAGACCACCTAAGTAACCTGTATGACTGTAGTAAGTTTTATCAGTTAACTTTTTTCAAGTTACTTTAAATTTATCACAGTTTGTTACAACTACGTAGTCTCCGTTATCTAAGTGAGGAACAAATGAAACTTTGTTTTTTCCTTTAAGTATAACAGCAATTTTTACAGCTAATTTACCTAAAGTTTCTCACTCTGCATCAATTATATACCATTTTCTTTCATCACCTTTTAATTGTGTAGGAGTAATAGTTTTCATGTATATTTATTAAAAACGTAATTAAATCACGCTAAAGCGTGACCACGACTTCAACGTGGTTAAACCAATTCTAATTTTACTAATTTAGCATTATCACCATCTCTAAATTTGATAGCAGTAGCTCTAGTAAAACCAGATGTTTTGTTTCCTTTATATTTTGGAGCAACATTTTTGAATAATTCAAGTGAAGCTTCCTTTGTAAATAGATATTTCATTACATATCTAATTGCATTCATTTCATCTTTTGTATTTACTACATTGATCAATTTATCAACCATAGGTACAATTAATTGTACTTTTTTTTCTGTTGTTTGGATTGATTTATGTAAGAAAAAAGATGTCAATAAGTTTCTTTGCATAGCATCTCTATGAGAAAAACTTTTATCATTAAACTTCAAGTTTTTTCTAACTCTATGTCTCATTATTATATAATTAAATAATTAATGTGGATAATGAATAATGAGTCTTTTGAATAATAAAAATATTATTCATTATGATTTATTCATTGTATTTATTAGTCGTCTCCTAATAGTTTTAATCCTCTTTCAGCAAGAGATGATCTTATCTCTGTCATTGCTTTCTTACCAAATCATTTGATAGAAGAAAGTTTTGTTTCAGTACATTTAGTTAATTTTTCAATTGAAAGAATATCTCAGTTGATTAATGCATTCAATGTTCTAGGTGATAATCACATTATTTCTATTGGAGTATATGTTTCTTTATCTAATTCTTCTTGTACTTCTTCTTTTTCTTTATTAATTAAGTCTTTTACATTTGAAATGAATTGTCATTCAACTTGAAGAGAATCTTCATTAAATATAGAATAATATGAAGTCAACATATCTCAAGAAAATTTTATTGCATCAGATGGTGAGATTGAACCATTTGTAGTTATTACCATTTCTAGTGAATCCAAATTTATCATATCTCAGAATCTAGTTTGTTCGATGTTATATTTTACATTTGATACTGGAGAAAAGTTTGCATCTATTAATAAAACTTCTACATCTTCTTCTCTAGCTTTCAATTCTTCTAAAGTCAAATATCAAACTCATTTTTCTACTCTAATCTGAATATTTAATTCTAATCAATCTTGATCTATCTCAGTTATATATAAATCTTTATTCAAGATTTCTACTCAAGCTGGAGCTTTAATATCTGCTGCCGTAACTTTTCCTGATTTAGACTTAGTTAATTTTAACCATTCTATTCATGTTTCTCTTTTACTTAAAACTAGACCTTTTAGATTAAGTATTATATCTATAATATTATCTTTTACTCAAGGTAAAGTAGAGTATTCATGCGTAACTCAAACAACCTTTATTCATGTAACTCTAGTACCAGGTATAGAAGAAAGTAATATTCTTCTAAGAGAATTTCCTAATGTAACTCAATATCATTTAGGTAAAGGTCATACAATGAATGAAGAAGAATTAGTATCAACATCATTTTGTGTAATTTTTGGAACCCCAATTGTATTATGTATAATATGCATATTGTAAATAGATTACAAAAATAATTAAACTATTTTGAATAAAACTCTACTATTTTTTGAATATCAATTATTTGTTCAAAATCTTCTTTTGTAGGTAACGCTATTATTGTAATTGTTAATTTTTTAGAATCAACTTCGATCCATTTACATCCACTAACCTTACCTTTATTTTGTTTAGAGAATTCTTCTAATTCTTCTAATAAAGATTTGTATAAAGGACTTTCTTTTAATTTATCTCTTAAAGAAATTATATCTCATACTTTTACAGAAATAGATGGAACATCTACTTTTACTCAATTTACTGTAAAATGTGCATGACTTACAAATTGTCTAGATTGAATTCTAGTTCTTGCAAAGTTTGCTCTATAAACGACATTATCTAATCTTAATTCGATTAGTTTTAACATTTTTTCTCATGTAGTTCATTCAACAGTAGATTTTTGAGCTTTTTTAAAGTAAGATAAGAATTGTTTTTCAGATAATCAAAACATTCTTTTTGCTAATTGTTTTTTTCTTAATTGAGTACCGAATTCTGAAGCTTTTCTAGATTTAAGAGGAGCTCTTTTTGAACTAGTTAAGTCATATTTTTCAGTACCAAACAAATTAACACCTTCCCTTCTACAAAGTTTTTTCTTTGGTCAAGTATACCTCATAGTTAAATTTAAAATTTAAAATTTAAAGTTTTTTGTTTGTTTGTACGAAAATAAGTATATTATTACAATTTTCTTACTTTCTTTTTTCTACACCCATTGTGTGGAATAGGAGTAATATCATATATAGCTTTTAATTCAACACCAGCTGATATTATACCTCTAATTGCTTGTTCTCTACCAATACCAATTCATTTTACATAAACATCAACTGTCTCAATAGAATGAAGTGTTTTAGCTCTTTCAATAGCTTGTTCAGCTGTTACTTGAGCTGCATATGGAGTAGATTCTCTAGCACCTTTAAACCCAGCAGATCATCCAGTAGCCCATGTTAATACATTACCTTTTTCATCAGTAATACTAACAATAGTATTATTAAATGAAGCTAATATATGAGCTTGTCCATGTGGAATAATTTGTCTAGTTTTTTTACTTTTCTTTACAGTCGCTTTTGCCATAATTTAAAATAAATAGTTTTATAAAGTAGTAAAACCCCTCTGTCCTTCCGGACATCTCCCCTTATCAGGGGCGACTAAGTGGAGTTTCTATTATTTCTTTTTACCAGCTACTGCTACAGACTTACCTTTTCTAGTCTTAGCATTAGTCTTAGTACTTTGTCCTCTAACAGGAAGTCTCTTTCTATGTCTTTGACCTCTATAACAATTAATTTCTTGTAATCTTTTTATATTACCAGCAATTAATCTTCTAAGATCTCATTCAACAACATGACTTTCTTTTATCTCATCTCTGATTTTATCCAAATCAGCTTCAGAAATAGTTTCAATCTTAGTTGTTTTATCTATTCACACTTTTGCTAATATTTGATTAGCAACAACTCTACCTATACCATATATATAAGTTAATGCAATTTCTGCATGTTTCCCATTTGGTAAATTAACTCAAGCAATTCTTGCCATAATATAAAATTAATATTTATAAATAATAATTAATTATTAATGTTTAACAATAATGATTTATTTTCAATAAATTACTCACTATTCATTATTCATTATTCATTTCATTAACCTTGTTTTTGTTTATGTTTTGCTGTTTCACAAATAACCCTAACAACACCTTTTCTTTTTATAACCTTACATTTATCACATATAGGTTTTACAGAAGCTCTTACTTTCATAAGTAATTAATAAATTAATTAAATTAAAACACTCTATACAGAATGTAAGCATCTTATTTTTGCCTGAAGACTATCCTTCACTTAGTTAAATCATAAGGTGATAATTCTACCAAAACTTTGTCTCATTCGATTAGTTTTATAAAGTTATTTCTCATCTTTCAACTCAAGTATCCTTGGATAATTCATCATCAAAACTCTTCTGGTAATTGAATATCAAAAACCAGTCCAGGTAGAGCCTTTGTAATAGTTCACTCTACCTCTATTTTATCTTGTTTATTTGACATAAATAAAGTCGATTAAAATTATGAAGTGCCGCGATTATATATAAAAAAAGACTAAATGCAAATCTTTTTTCAAAGTTTTTTGCTTAGTCTTCTTTTTAGTAAGTTGATTGACTATTATTTTTATTTTTTTATAAAGTAATTAAATTAATTCTATATATTTTTAATTATTGCTTTTTTATTTCCCTTTTGTAACAATTTTTTCTAATATTATTCTTTTATTCAGGTAAAAAAGAAGCAAATACAATTAATAAGAAAAATATAAGCCCTAATATAATCAATATTATTTGCCACCATGAGAATTTTTTAGGAGCTAAATTTTGTTCTATACTTAGCCAATATTTATTCATAGACACAACTAAAGGTATCAATGGTACAAAAGTTAAATATGATAACAATGAATATGGATCTGGTAATTTCCATAGAATTCTAAAAACAAAATAACTCACTCAGATAAGGATTGGAGAATAATTGAATGCGATATTTTTTTCGTTTAAGAATTTTTTTTGATATGAAGCAAAACTTCATGCAAATATAGAGGCAAAAATAGTACGTAATAAAGGAGTAATTTTTAAATTTTGTTCACTTTTTAAAAATTTCCAGTTTCTATAGAACCAAACTAGTTCATATATTCCAAATGTAATAACAGAAAGTAATATAAATTTCCATATTGGTATTACTTTTGAATAATTTTCTTTTTGGATATTTTGCGGAGTTTCTTGAGTCATGGTGTATTTGTTATGAGGTAAAATTTATCTATTTGCTGTATATATATTAACTAAAACTTACTATTAAAAAAATAAGTGTTGATATAGTAAAAGCAACTATCATCCTATTCTTTTTATTTTCTTTTCATTTTATTAATCTATATATTCAATAGTGAATAAAGAAATTTAATACT
>JAUXPL010000014.1 GCA_030683605.1 Candidatus Altimarinota bacterium | reverse complement strand
TACTTAGGTTCTAATCCCTCCCCCTGCGGGGACTCCCTTTGGAAAAGGGAGAAATTTCTTCCTTTTCCAAAGGAAGTACCGAGGTACGAGGGGATGGATTAGAAAAATATACCACATTTTTTCCTTAACTTAATGGTATTGGGGTTAGGGGGGGTAAATTAATCTTTACTTACACGCAAATGTAGCTAAGAATTCTTCATATTTAGATATATCTGTAATTGATGTTGGTATAGCAATTGTTAGAAAATATGCTTTATTTGCATTACATATGTGTGCTGTTTGCATGAATTTCAATTTAGGAGTATCAATATTATATCTTGCTTCAAATGTGTATAAAATACTTTTTTCTTCGTCTTTAAATGTGAATTCTTTTGATGATAATTCTAAGTATTCTAAATAATCTGTTTGAGCTCATATATTATTAAGCATAGAAAATTCACTTGAAGTAACCATTGTTTTTAAATCATCAGACAATATCAGTAAATTGTTAGAAAATCAATTTACTACTTTATCTGCTGAAACTGCCAATTCTATACTTCAATTTTTTACTTTTGGAAGTATATTTTCTTTGTCACTTATCTCAAACCAGTTACTTGGTATTTCTATAGAAATATTTGCTGTTTCTTTTTTTACTAATCATGAAGAAGTAGTAGCATCACTACCACCACAAGAAACTAAAACAAAAATCATAGATACTAAAGCAAAAAATTTTTTAATCATATTTATATATAAAGATATAATTTAAAAGTATATTTCCTCACTTGACAAAGGGAGGTGTCCTAAGGACGGTGGGGTTTTTATTATCTCATACCAATCAAATCAAATATTCCAATTATCCCTCATTTAAAAATCATTGGTAACAACATAAATACAAACAATATAGTTAACAATAATACTGTAATAATAAATATTAGTTGATTTGGTTTATTTATTAACATTTTTTTAATAAAAAAATATATGTAAAATATAAGTGACAATAACATTAAAATATATGATACACCAAAAGTAATAGAAAATATATCAACAAAAAAATTTGCACCTACAAAATAAAAATTAACAAAGAATAAAAATGTAAATATAATAAATGCAAATTTAGCTGATTTATATCTCTCAAGAGTGATAAGATTTGGATCTGAAAAATTCTGATTTAACATTTCTTTTAGTGTCATACTTGATTTTTTAAAATTTAAAAATATATTTATAAAAATTAATTTAAATAATAATACAAATAAATGAGTTTAACACAAGAACAAATTGAAAAATTATCAAAAAATTTGAGTAAAATTAATGTAAATAGTTGAAAAATAGCCAATGATATTAACGGAATATTGGATTATATAGAGCTTTTGAACGAAGTTGATACAACTTGAGTTATTCCAACTGTATCAGTTATTGAGACAGAAAATATTTTGAGAGAAGATTTTGAAACTAATAAAAATATTTCTAGAGCAGATTTATTAGCATGTTCAAATCAAAAAATTATAGCAGATCAAATAGCTATATCAAATATAATGAAATAAACAAAAATGATAACAGAATTAAGACTTATTAATTTTAGAAATTTTGAAGAATTAAAATTAGTATGATTGGAGAAAAAAAATTTCTTAGTATGAGAAAATGGTAAATGAAAAACTAATATATTAGAATGTATAAGCTTACTATCAAATAATTCTATCACTTGACTTAGTTTTGATGAACTAGTAAAAAGGTGAGAGGATTATTTTTTTATAGAATACTTATCAGATGATTGAAATAAAATATCATTTTCATATACAAAAGAAAAAAAACTAAAACAATTCATGCTAAATAATAAAAAAATAAGCAAAAAAAAATTTAATCAAATAACTAATAAGTGTGTAATATTCTCACCTATTATTATGAATATGATGTATTTATCCCCTAATCTGAGGAGGAGTTTTTTGGATGATTTACTAAAAAGTTCATTTGAAGATTATGAGAAATTATTAACAAGCTATAAAAAAATAATAAAACATAGAAATAAAACTCTAAAGAATATTTGAGAATGAAAATCTTCTAAACAAGAAATAAATTTTTGGAATGAAAAATTTATAATAGAAGCAACTAGAATATATAAATATAGATTTAAAATAATTAATTTCTTGAAATCTACAATTGATTCTACAAAAGAATTCTTTTCTTGAAAAATAGAAAGTATTGAATTAAAATATAATACAAAAGTGACTGAAGATAATGTGAGTAAAGATATAAAAGAGTATTTAGAAAAAAATATAGATAGAGATATTATTATGTGAAGAACTCCAATATGACCACATGTAGATGATTTCGAAATACTTGTAGATTGAATACATTTATCGCATTTTGCATCAAGAGGTGAAACTAAAAGTATGATATTATGGTTGAAATTATTAGAATGAATATTTATAGAAAAAATGACAAGCAAAAAACCTATACTTTTGATAGATGATTTGCTAAGTGAACTTGATAATAATCACAAAGATATGTTAGTTAAAAAGATTGAATATTATCAGACTTTTATATCATCAATAACAAAAACTGAGGACACAAACATAATTATAACATAAAAAAAATGTTAATGTAAAGTCAATTATAAAAATTAGTTTCTACATTTTATAATTATATGTATTATATTATAGTATTTTAATATCTATTAATATTATATGAAATTTGCAAAAAAATTAATACTAGCTTTTTTAGCTTCTACTATATGTTCTTATTCATGAGTTTTTGCAGCTTGAGTAGATCATTTCGAAGTGAAATTCACACCATTAACCGCAAAAGTATGAGAAGCTCTAGACTTGGAAATTGAGGCTGTTGATAAAAATGGTAAAACAGTACCTTGATATAAATGAACTATTCTGATATTTTCTGAAACTGATCCTGAAGCAGTATTACCAAGCATTTTAGAAGAAAATACTTATACATTTACTACATCTGATCAATGAAAAGTCAAATTTGAAAATGCAGTAATTTTTAAATCAGCATGATTACAAGATATTAATATTTATGATTTAAATGATGATACTGTTTTATGAATTGCCGAAGCACAAATAAGTGCAGATACAAGTATAAAAAATATAGAAATATCTATTTCTTCTCCTGAAAATTGATTAACAATAGGTAAAAACTCTATATCTGTATCATGATTAACTCAAAAAAATCATCAAGTAAAAATTATAGTTAATTGAAAAGAAGAAATTTCTACAACAAGTAACGATTCATGAATATATGAAAAAACAATTGAAAAACTAGCAGACTGAGAAAATTCATTCAAAGCACAAGTATTAGATGCATCTTGAAAAGTAGTATGAGAATCTAAAGAAGTAAAAATAAAAGTAGAAGAGAGTAACTTAAATATTAAAAGTGTAAAAGCAAACCCTAATAAAGTAGATCCAGAAACAAGTTATGATGTAGAAGTTATAACAAATCCTAAATTGGATGAAGTAAGTGTGATAATTAATGATGTTGTTACTAAATTAAAAGAAACGAAAGCTTGAGTATATACAGGTAAATTAGTTGCACCAAAAGAAGCATGAACATATAAAATAGATGCAAAAGTTAAAGATGAATTATGACATGAAAAAACTGAATTATGAGCTGCTAGTATTACTGTTAATGAAGTAGAATTAAATGCAGCGACTGAAGTTATTGAAGATAAACCAGTTGTTGTAGCTGCTGCTACATGTGATGAGAATAAAGAGTACAATGTATCAGGTTTAAAATTGGTAGAATTAAAAACTAAATCAGTTTTAACATGGGATAAGCTAGAATGAGTAGAAAGTTATAATGTTTATAAAAAACTTGAGAACTGAGAATTTGAATTAATACAAAATGTCTTAGAGCCAAAATTTGAAGTACAAATAACTTGAGATGAAATAAAATATGATTATTTTTCAGTTAGAGCTGTAGCTAGAAATGATTGCTGAGATCAATATGAATCAAATTTTTCAGATGCTACAAAAGTAAAAACAGGTCCTGAATTGATTATATTATTAGTACTATCATTACTAATAGGATGATGATATATAGTTTATAATAAAAGAAATGCTTAAAACAAAAAACTAAATTCTGACGAATTTAGTTTTTTTTTGTGTAACTTGGTTCTAACCCATCCCCCTGCGGGGATACCCCAAGAGTACTTCCTTCGGGGCGCCCCCCTTGAAAAGGGAAGAAAAATATAATTTATAATATTGCTAATTATTATATATTCCCTTTTCAAGGGAAGTACTCGGAATGCAATGGAGAGGTATGGATTATTATTCTTTATAAAACTAATTTTTATAATCCCCTAACTCCCTCACCTATAAATAATCACCCATTTTTTTTAATAATATCAAGAAATAATTTATATAAATCAGTATTAATAGGTTTAGATAATTCTTTTAGTCTATTAAATGACATTACATATTTATATTTAGCTATTTCATTAAAAGTATCTTTATTCATAATTGCTCAATACTTCTTTATAGACTTATTTAGTAAATCTATTGGAATTCATGACTCTATATCGTTTACAAGAGCTGATTCTAGTAATGACAGCTCTAGATTAGATATTTTGAATTCTATATCATCTACAGTCTTTGTAATAGTATAGTTTTGAAACCTTGAAAAAAGATTAATCTTTTTTCACTGAGAATCATTACCAGAAAGTGTTTTAAAAATTATCTCCAAATTTCAAATCTTTATCTTTTTATTAATACTTCTATTTACTATAAAAATCTTATCTGCTATTTCTAGGTTTTTCATATGTATTTCAAGAGCTTTTCTACCAGAAATATAATACATAGATCATACATGACTTGTAATATATTTCTTTAATAACTTCATATAATATTTGTCAATTAAATCTATTTTATTTAGCTTTTTATCTTGTTCATCTGGTACTATATATACTCCAGATTTGAGATTGATAATAACTCCTGAGGCTTTTAATTGATAAATATATTTATCTACTTTACTAGCATATTCAGGCTTTTTTTCTGGATCAATTATATCAAATATATCTTCTTTAAATATCACTTTTCATCACTTTGTTCACAATCTTTGAACAATTTTGTTAAAATTAATCATATATTAATAATGGCTTAAAATAAATAAAATTCAACTATAATTATTATATAGTTTTTACTATAAAAATCAAATATTTTTTACTATATTAATTAAATAGTTTTCTAGAAATAAATAAAGACTTACACAGAGTAAGTCTTTATTTAAAACAAAAAAGTTTTTAACAATTACGTATTTCCTATATTTTTCTCTTCCATATTTTTCTCCCTTTCTCCACTGTGTCCAGTCTTTCCCGCTAAAGACGGGAATCGTAGCTTGAAAGGGAGTACTCGTAACGCAGTGGAGAGGGTGGGATTATTTATTATTCTGCATAAAATCTACTCTATTACTTAGGGTTATTTGTGGGAAAGGTATAATTATTCATGATTGTTTAAATGCTAGATTGATTGTTTCTGTTACATTTGATTTTGTTCTCAAATATTTTCAATTTTTTGAAAGTATCCAAAATCTAAGTACCAAATTAATACTTCAATTATCTAATTTATCTACAGTTATAATTGGTTCAGGCTCTTTTAAAACATTAGTAAACTGATCAACTACTTGTCTCATAATATTTTTAGCTTTTACTACATCACTAGAATAATCTATTCATATTTCTATATTTATCCTTCTTCTTTCATTTGTATGATAATTTGATACATTTTCTTGTAAAAATTTCACATTAGGAATATAAACTATTATTCAATCGTACTTCTTAACTGATGTGTATAATGAATAAATTCTTTGAATATTTCATGTAACATTTCATATTTCAATTAAATCTCAATTATGATATGTTCATTGAGTTACCATTAATATTCATGATATGAAATTTGTTAGAAATATTTTTAATGTAAATCATATACCAAATCATAATCATCATAAAAAAATTGATATATCCAATCATAAAACTGATAATGCTATCAAGAATCAAGTAAAAAGTATAGTTCAATTAATTACTTTTGATGCTACTCAAATCATTTCCAATTTTCATGTTTCTCATCATGTGTATTTATTATCCATATATTTTGTAACTTTTGAAGAAAAAAATTTAGCCAAGACAAAAGCTAAAACTATTACAAAAACTGCTAAAAATACATTTTTAATAATTTCAGATCAAAAATTAGATAGTATAGAACTAGATTTTGAAGAATCTCTAGAATCAGCTGCAAATACTGTAATATTGTATATAAATATTCAAGCAAATATAAAAATAGACTTTAATGATATATTTATTAAGCGTAATATTTTTTTCATAAAAAAAAAGATATAGTTAAATTATATTAAAATTTTAACATATATCTTTTTATAAGGCAAATTTTACTATTTAATCCATCTAAAATTATAATCATCATGAACATAAGTTCATTTTAAATGACTCAAACATTTTATAATATTATTATGCCAATTAGTAGAACTAGATGCATAAATTGGTTTATTTGGATCTTTATTTCAATATCTACTCAATTGACTTACTGATGTATATTCTCATAAATATTTATTATTAAATGTTTTTATCATCCAATAAATTCAACTTCTAGCATTTGGAAATGAGTATGTCGAACCTGAATCAGTATTTCAAACATTTCATATATTATATGGTGTTTTCAAATATTTTCATAGAGTTGATTCTGCAAGTCATACACACATAGCAAATGAAGGATCTATATTTCAATCCAATGCTTCATCTACCCACATTTGCCAATCTTTAAAAGGTTGTATTGCATACTTACTAAGTAAATATTTTTGTCTCTCTATTTCTGTTACTCAAACCAATCTAAAAGTTATAGAATTTTCATTAATATCTTTGTATTCATATCATTTTCTTGATCTAAAATCACTGTAATATTTAAATCTATATTTTTCAGGTAATTTATTAAAAGATAAAAATGATGTATCTAATACAGTTAAAGGATCAATATACTGTTTATCTTTATAAACTTCAAAATGTAAATGAGGTCAAGTAGTCATATATCAAGCTCATTTTGTACCATATTGTCATCCAGAATAAGCGAAAACATCTCATTTTTTTACAAAATCAAACTGTTCTACATTCACTTCATTTAAATGTCCATATACAGTAATATATCAATTATAATGCTTAATAGCTACATATGAATAATCATTAGTTAGTGGTTTTTCTATATATATAACATATCAATCAGCAGGAGCTTTAATTGGTGTTGATTGATTAGCAACAATATCAATAGCATCATGCTCTGATCATAATATTTTTTTATAACTTGCATCACGAAAATATGCACTTATTCATTTACTTGGTTCTATAGGCCAATCAAAAATATTTATTTTTTCTTCATCTGAACTTTGCAATTTTGATTCTGAATATATTAATTTATTTATATCCAAACATTTTTCATTTAATCAAATAGATTTATCAGAATTTATACTTATATCAACATATTCACAATTATATTTTTTTAGCATTTCATCTTTTATAGAATTGAATTTAATTTTTTGTTTAAATTTTTCTATCTGCAATTTTTTTTCTAAATCAATCTTATCCTTTACATATTTTTCATAAAAAATTTGTTGTCATTTTGATACTTCCAAAATTCTTTCTTTAAATACTTTTTTATCATCCAATTCTTTTTTTTCAATTATTCACATTTTTCTTAATTTTTTCAATGTTTCTTCTTGTTTTTCTAAATCCAATTTTTGTATATACAATTTATTTATATATTTTCTATGTTTATCTATCAAATTTTTTCCTGTTATCTGTATCAATCATTTGAAATATAAATCATTAATTACATCTCATATATTTTCATCATTTAACAATATACTTTTTATATTATCTATCTTATCTTTATCATATGCAGTATTTCATTTCTTGTAAATATAAACCATATACTCAAGCATTATTTCCATATTTTCTTCAATTCTAGTATTTAGTTCTTTTATAACTCTATTATTATTTTTAATCTGATTCTTCGTATTTATTATAGTTTCATTTATTTTATTAACTTTTAATAATGTATTATTTATATCTTCATCTAATAACTTTATTGAATCTTCTAATGAAGTAATTTTTTCTAATACCAATTTATTTTTCTCCATTATTTCTTCTTTATCACGCCTAGCCTTATCTCATATATTCTCATATAAATTTATTTTTTTTCATACTTTAATAATATCACTAAATTCTGAAGTAGCATCTCATAAGCTTGATTCAAATAATAATTCGTACTGTCTTTGTTTAAATCTTTCTAATATTGATCATTTTTGTTCACTAGAAAGAGCATAGGCCCAAGAAAATGGTACTATTAATATAAAAATAAATATTATAATATTAGGTAATTTAATCAAAATTTTTATTTTAGATTATAATAATATTCCTTCCCTGAATCCCTTCCTTTAAATAAAGGCAGGGGGCTACATTTTACTAATTGAGCCTCTTTCCTTTATGTAAAGGAAAAAATTTATCCGAAGGTGTATCCTTTAGGGCAAGATAGGAATAGTAATGGTATTTTAATATAAAAAAGGCAATAAATCAAATGTTTTTTATTTTTTAAACTCTTTTATAAATTCTTTTATTTTTTCTAGAATTAATATAAATTTTTGTTCATCTTCTTCTAATAATGTAACCCTAAATCATTCAAAATTAGAATTAAATCAACTAAGTGGAACAGTACAAACTCAAGTTTTAGCTAATAAATAATAACAAAACTTTTTATCAAATCTAGTAACACCAGATAAAAAATCAGTGACATATTCTTTTATATCACATTCTTTAATATCAGGAATATGATATAAATCAATATTTTCCATATTGAATGTAATAGACATATAAAAAGCTCATTTTGGCTTTATTAAAGTTACCTCATCCAATCCACCAAGTATTTTTTCAGCCAAATCTGCTCTAGTTTTGTACTTCAATATTCTTTCTTTTAATGAGATTTTATAATACTCACATTCGTATAATTTTGGCAATACATATTGAGGTAATGTTGTAGAACAGACTTCTAGCATTTTTGATGACAATATAGAAGAAATATATTGTTTGAAATTCTCATCTTTATCCTCATTATACACTTCTATCCATCAACATCTAGATCATGGCCATGGTAAATCTTTTGAGATTCATTTCATTGATATACCAGGTACTTCTCAAATTACATCACTAAGTAATATTCTATCATCTTCATCGTATGTAAGCTTTTCATATATTTCATCAAATACCAAAAATAAATTATATCTATTTGCGATATCTACAATTGACTCTAGCACTTCCCTTGAAAAAACTGCTCCTGTAGGATTATCAGGATTTATAACCAAAATAGCTACTATATTGGGATTGTATTTTACTTTGTTTTCTAATTCTTCTAAATCTGGATTCCAGTTATTTTTTGGATCAAGAGAATAAGTTATATGACTAGTACCTGCATGAGCAGCTTCAGCAGAACTATGAGTAGAATATGCAGGATTTGGTCAAATAACTCTAGAATCAAAAGCCAAACTTCTATATATTTTATTTATTGCATCTCATAATCAATTAAAAAACAATATATTATCTTTAGTGATTTTTGGGTTTTTTGATGCTATATATTCTCTAGTTTTATCAAGTCATCTAGTAGGACAATATCAATATACTTCATCATGATTCAATGCTTCCTTTACTATGTCTTTAATCCAATCTGGAACATGTTCACCTTTTGCTACTGGATCTCATATATTTTCCCAAAATATTTCTCTTCAAAAACTTCTAATCTTGTAAGCAACAGCAACTATTTCTCTTATCTCGTATGACAATTCATTGTGTCATATATGTAATAAATTCTTTCTCATAAAAAATTATAATTATTTCTCTAGGTTTTGTATAAATAATTCCAAAAACGTAAGCAATATAAAAAGTAAAAATCAAGTTAACAACAAAGATGCTCAAAGTATATTAAAAAATACTATTGAAACAAAAAATAATGATATAAAAAATCACTGTCTAAAACTTGATAATACATGATAAACATATACCCTACCTCTATAATATATTTTTTTTATAAAATATATTAATAAAGTTAAAAATGTTGAGACTCACAATATAAAAGTAGTAATAATAGATAATATTGCAGTAATCTTGTACTCATATGGATCTAGATAATTGAGTATCAAAAAAAATGTTACAAGGCTAATAGCAAAGATTATAAAAATAATCAACAAAATAAATCTTTTTTTCATATTATTCTTGAATAAAACTTAATAAATATTCTAATGAAATATAATGATTTTTTCATAAAAATAAAGTAAATATAAAAAAAAGCAAAAAATACATTTTTTGCTTTTTTATAAACTTCATCTTATTCTAATCTTTTCAATATTAATACATTTCATATCATCTCAAATTTCTACACAAACTCAATTTACTACATAATGCTTATCCAAACATTGTTCTATTTTTCAACCAATTCATGTTAAAAATCTCTTTTTTACACTAGTATATTCAGCTCAAATAACAGAATAAAGTGGTCAATTCATTCATACATCAGATAGTAATCAAGTTCATTTTGGTAAAATTAATTCATCATTCGTCTGAATATGAGTATGTGTTCCAAAGATAAAACTTACTTTTCAATCTAAAAAGAATCATAATCAATATCCTTCAGCTGTTGCTTCCTTATGAAAATCAACAATAATTCAATCAAGTTTTTCTGATTTTGTTTCTTCTAATATTTCTTGCACCTTCAAAAATGGACTCGTTACCTTGAATTTCATAAATACTTCTCACAATATATGAATTACTAGTAATCTTTTTCAATTATTTTCTACTATTTTGTATCATCTTCATGCAATCTTATATTCATCATTTTCTATAAAATTAGCACATCTAATCATTTTAGAATCAGGTTTATCTAAATAGTCTTTAATCTTAATCATATTATCAAAAATATGATCTCAAGTAGTCAATACATCAATTCATAATCACTCCAATTCAAGTGCATGTTTTTCTATCGGTCATCTTCATGAAGTAGCATTTTCAATATTTACCACAACAAAATCTGGATTATATTTTTGTCTTAATCCTGATAATTCTTTTTTCAAAGAATTTCTTCATATTCTACCATATACATCTCAAAATACTAAAATTTTCATATAATTTTTTTATAATTTAAAACTCCCCCTCTATAATCTAAAGTCAAATACTATTAACTAATGGTAATTTTTAGGGGGAGTTATTTTCTATTTCAATTCTCTTTTATAAAAAGATGTTAATACCATCAAAAACAATCAATTTAAAAACAAAAATGACAATATTGAAAATAACACCAAATATATTTCATTTTTATTAGCTATTTGTTCTAATTTTTCATCATTATATCATCTGAATTCTAACTCTAGACTTTGATAATAATATGGTTTTAAAGCAGTTGCTTTTTCTTTATCATTATCATTTAAATTAGAATAAATAGAATAATCAGTAACCATTTTCAAATTATTATCTAACATTACTCATACAAATTTAACAGGTAGTATTATAATAAGAAAAATAATTACTAAAAATGAAAATTTTATAAATGATTTTATTTTCTTTGTTTTATTAAATGACGATTTAATACAATCCAATAATTTAACATTTGTTTTAATATGAGATTCATCCAAATAAACTAAGTATGAAAATATTAATCTATAAGATAAATATATAAATGAAATTAAACCTAAAGAAACAAATACAAATGATAAAATAGTAAAATAATTAAAAGGTGAAGCAGAAACCATTTCATATATCTTTATCATATCACCTGATACCAAAAACAATATTCACATTAATATAACAGTAATTATAATGGGAATAAGTAAAATTAAAAAATTCAAAACTGTTAAATTGAAATATTTAATTATTTTATGAAACTTAAAATAATCATTTTTTTTATAAGATAGTTTTTTTCAATCTAAATATACATTAGAAACATTTAATAATAATATGTTTCAATAAAAATATATTATAGCAAAAAGCACAAGAATAATCATCAAAATTATATTTCAGAAAAAATCATTTATTAAAGTTCATGATAATAATCAACCTATTATTTGTAATGCATCTTTATTATTCAAAAATGAATAAATAATGAATATAAATATAAATGGTAAAACAAATAAAAAACCAAGTGCTATAGACCAAAAGAAAATTATTATTTTTGAAAAATTCCAATGAAAAAAATTCTTATATAATAAAGAGCAATCAAAAAATGCATTTTTTATATATGAAAGTATATTTTTACTAGACTTTTCTTCTTTTATTTCGGCTTTTTTGTGTTTTTCTTCTTTTATTTCAGCTTTTTTGTGTTTTTCTTCTTTTATTTCAGCTTTTTTGTGTTTTTCTTCTTTTATATCGTCTTTTTTATGTTTTTCTTCTTTTATTTCAGCTTTTTTGTGTTTTTCTTCTTTTATATCGTCTTTTTTGTGTTTTTCTTCTTTTATTTCAGCTTTTTTGTGTTTTTCTTCTTTTATTTCAGCTTTTTTGTGTTTTTCTTCTTTTATTTCAGCTTTTTTGTGTTTTTCTTCTTTTATTTCAGCTTTTTTTACTGATACTTTTTCAGTAGATTTTAATGCCTTTTTAAGATCTGTATCAATTGTATTTTTTTTAACTTTTGTATCTGATTTTTTATCTACTACTTTATCTGTAGATTTTACATCTTTATCTTTAGATTTGATAGTTTTTGTTTTAACTACTTCATCTTCAACCTTTTTAATAGTTTTTTTATTTTTAGTTGTTTCAACCATATTTAAAATTTTAAAAAATAATAAATATATTTTATAAAAAAACATAAAATTTGCAATATAAATTGAAAAATATAAAATACCGAAACATTTACACTTATTCCGTAGCTTATTCTATCCCATCCCCCCTGCGGGGTACTTCCCTTGGAAAGGGAAGAAAATAAATAAAATTGCAAAAATATGAAAATAGATAATATAATACTAGAGACTTCAAGAAAATTGAGGAAAAATATGACTGAGTCAGAGATAATAATATGGAGTATCATAAAATGATGAAATTTGTGAGTTAAATTTCAAAGACAAAAACCTATTTATGTATTTACTGAAGATAATTGATTAAATAGATATATTATTCCAGATTTCTTCCCTTTCCAAGGGAAGTACTCGAACGCAGTGAGAGGGATGGGATAGTACGATATTCCACAACATATTTCTCTAATTTCTAATGAGAGTAAGCTATATAAGGGATAAGATAAAACCATATACAATAAATAAATCAATACCTATGAAAAGACATGAAATAATTTTTTGAGTTATTAGAGTTCCACTCGATTTTATGATAATATTATGATCATTTTTTGCTGCAAAACAAATAAGACTATTTATAGATTTAGCACCTTGATTAAAACTACCAATACAAACAATTGATAATTATTCATTATTATATTTTGCTATATTTGGAGCATTACTTTATGTAATTGTATTATCGCTTCATTCACTATATTTCATTAAAATAACTGGTTCAAAAATAAAAGAATTTTTAGAAATAATCAGATATTCATTTTATTCATTAATGTTTTTCTTAGTTACAATATATTTATGAAAATGAATAATATATCAAGTTGAAATCCCTAGACTTATTATAATTTATGCTTTTATAATATGAACAATATCTGTTATATTAGAAAGGATAATACTAAATAATATTGAATATTATCTACTAAAAATTTGATATCTAAGAAAAAAAAGACTATTAATAATTAATAATAAAAATCTAAAAGATATAAAGGAAGTACTAGAAGATATAAAAAAATCAAAAATATACAAAATAATATGATATGCTAATCTAAAAAACAAAGAAATTGAATGACTTAAATTTATATGATCATTGAACAAAATACAAAAACTGTTTGAAAATAAAAAATGTGATGAAGTACTATATATTGATAGTGATTATTGAAAAAAAGATCTGAAATCTTTATGGGAATTAACTAGAATTTTTTGAATAAGATATAGATATATAACTAATTCATTTGATATAACAAAAACTAATACAACTCTTTCACTTATAAATAATATACCAGTAATAGAAATAAAAAATACTCCATTAGATAATTGGTGAAAAGTAATAAAAAGAATATTTGATATATTTGTATGAATTATATGAATAATAATTTTAATACCGATATTCATAGTAATATCAATACTAATAAAAATTGAAGACCCAAAATGACCAGTAATATATAAAAATAAAAGAATATGACAAAAATGAAAAATATTTACATTGTATAAGTTTAGGTATATAAAATGGGAGCATTGTATAAAAGATGCATATAATGTAGAAGCTAAATATGACAAAGCTTTACTTTTTGAACAAGAATTGATAAAGCATAGTAGTACAAGAAACTGACCTTTGTATAAAATAAATAACGATCCTAGAAAAACTAAAGTTTGAAATTGGATAGAAAAATACTCTATAGATGAATTACCACAATTTTTTAATCTAATAATATGAAATATGAGTTTAGTATGACCTAGACCTCATCAACCAAGAGAAGTTGAAAAGTATTCACTAGATGAAAGAAGAGTATTAACAATTAAACCAGGAATTACTTGAATGGCTCAAGTTAATGGAAGAGAATCTAATGATTTCAAAAAAGAAACAGCTCTAGATATATTCTATATTGAAAATTGGAGTTTATTACTAGATTTAAAAATAATTCTAAAAACTTTTGCAGTTATAATAAGTAGAAAATAATAAAAAATGTATTAGTAAAATAATACATTTTTTATTTTATTAATTATTTGTATAAGTATAGTTGTGTATAATTGTATAATTACACAAATAGATGAATAATTCAGTTACATAATTACACAAAGGGCTAAAGCCCTCTGTTGACAAATGTTTTTCCTTCATATCAACAGAATGCTTTAGTTTTATGTTACAGTTATTTTAATTTTACAATATTTATATAATTAAACTACTATAATAATCTATTATAGACACAATAATATAACAAATACCAACTCAGACTTGTACATATATTCATTATGGACAAGTAATATTATAGCAATACACTTATACAAAAAATATATTATTAGATTAATTTATCTAATAATATATAATTACAATATTACATTTTATAATTTATATATAAATTCTATTTCCCTTTCATCTGGATTATCAGTTTTATTAAAAACTATTTCTAAATCAGCTTTATAATAATTCTCTATGATTTCCGGCCATTCAATAAGTATAACTCAAGTATTATTATCCAATATATCTTCTCATCATATTGCAAAAAATTCATCATAAGCCTTTAATCTATACAGATCAAAATGATAAACATCATCATATTTATTATAATATGTATATGTGGGTGAAGTTACATTTGAACTTATTTTAAGTATATTATTTATAATATGCTTAGTTATTGTAGTCTTACCTGCTCATAAATCTCACTTTAGAAATATTAAAAAGGGTTTATTTATATTAATTTCTAAACTATTAATATTATTTATAGAATATATTTGTTTCATTTCAAGTAAAAAAGTAGTAAAAATTTGCTTTAATAATTATTTTAGTATATAATTAAATTATAAATTATAATACTTAATTAAAAACAATTTTATGCAAACTTTAATAGAAGTAAATAAAAAAGATATAAATGGTGTACTTGTTTTCGAATTCAATTGAGAATTAGATGAAACTAATGCGGATAAAACATTTAAAACTATTTATGATGAGATAGGTGACTTTACTAAAAAAAGCATTATTTTAAATATGTCTGGATTGAAATATATTAACTCAAAATCAATAGGTTATATAGCTGATGTATTTTCAAATATAGAAGATTCTGATGGTAAAATGTATATTTGTAATTGTTCTGAGTGAGTAAAAGACATTTTAGAATTAGTTTGAATAACTACTATAATACCTACTGTTGATACCGAGGAAGAAGCGTTAAAAGAAATAAAATAAAATCCTTAAAAAAAGAGATAATTAAATTATCTCTTTTTTTAATATCAATAAACTATCTCTATTAACTTATCTTGAAATTTATTAAGTGAGAAGTCTTTAGCTCTATTTTCACATTCAGATTTCATTTTTAAACACTTTTCAGGTGTTAATTTATTAACTGCTTTTATTATATCATTTGCTTTTGCTTTTGGTGATATAAGTATTCAAGTTTTTTTATCTATTATTGTTTCTTTTAATCCTCAGTCATTTACTCAAATTACTGGTTTTCATGCTGCCATACTTTCTACAGGACTCATTCAGAAATCCTCATCTATAGGGATATATATAGTAGCTATACTATTTCCAATATATTTAGTAAATCAGATATTCCCAGGTAAAGTAACGAATTCAATATTAGCATAACCACTTGCTAAAGAAAATATTTTAATTCTTGCAGGATCATTTTCTCAATATATAACTATCAATTTTTTATCAGGCATTTTAATAAATGCTTTCACGATTTTGTGAACTCTTTTCGCATCACTCAATCTAGCAAATGATAAATAATAGTCGCTTTGACTAATATATTTGAATTCTTTTAAATCTACAGGTGGATATAATATAGTTGACTCAAGTCACAGATATTTTTTAATCCTATTTTGAGTATTTACAGAATTAGTTAGTATTAAGTCCATTTTTGATATATCATACTCATACATTTTTCTAAAAAAATGACATAGTAAACTAAATAATGGCTTAAATATAAGTGGTACTTTTTTGTAATAGTCTTGTTTTAAATCATATAAATATCTAGGTGGAGTATGACAATAATATATCTTTTTAGTATCTTGTCTACAATTTCTAACTGCACTTATAGAATCACCAGAAAATATTACATGTTCATATTCTTGTAAAAATTTTGTTTTAAACAAAAATGCCCATTTCAATTTAATATGTCTGAATCATTTTTTGAATATTTCATTTGATACAGGTATGATTTTTCATTTAAATCATTCTTTTCTCAAATCAAAACTTCATTTACTAAAAAAACCAGATGCTAGATCTGCTCTAAGAGTTTTTGCCATCATTAAAATAAGTCTCTCTCAACCTCATTTATATAAAAATGTATCGTGTAATATTATTGTTTTATGTTTCATATATATGGATAAAATATTATTGCCCTATATTAATAATTTATTATTTATTTACAAAATTATTTTAATAAAAAATGAATTTTACACAAGACAAATCCCCCGGCTTTCTTCTGTAGCTATTCCCTCCATAATTTTAGGGGTGGTTAGGGCAATGCCATTAAGTTAAGAAGTTTTCTACTTAGGTTCTAATCCCTCCCCCTGCGGGTACTCCCTTTGGAAAAGGGAGAAATTTCTTCCTTTTCCAAAGGAAGTACCGAGGTACGAGGGGATGGATTAGAAAAATATACCACATTTTTTCCTTAACTTAATGGCATTGAGGGTTAGGGTGGGTTAAGTATTGTTTTACACAAAACAAATTCCACGACTTACAGCCACCCCCTTGATAAGGGGGGCTTTTTAAAAGTTTTTGTAATTAATATTTTATAAAATAAATTTCTTAAATAGCAATTTGTGAGTACAATATACTTGATAACAAGCCATTTATTAATAAAAAAATATTATGAACTTTCTAATTTTAGAAGATTACCCTTTTATTCAAGTAGAGCATTTAAATTATCTAAAGGAAAAATGACATAGATTAATTAGTTATAATGAACAATACGAAAATAAAGATATAGATGCAATAATAATAAATATAAAAAATATTGATTCAAATGAACTAGATAAATACCCTAATCTGAAATATGTTTGTAGGACATGAGTATGATTAGATATGATAGATATTAAAGAATGTAAAAATAGAAATATAGAAGTAATCAATACACCATGAGCTAATACAAATAGTGTATGTGATTTAACTATATGGTGAATAATCTCAATATTAAGAAAAACATATTTGAATTTCAAATGACTAGATGATTCTTTTAATTTCATGTGAAAAAGAGTAGCTGAAAATACTGTTGCTATATTTGGGTTTGGTGCTATCGGTAAATGAATATATAACAGACTAAAAGCATTTTGAGTAAACTCTTTTATTATCTATGATCCTTTTTTGTCTACTGAAGAAATAGCTAAATACGAGTATTGTACAAAAAGCGATGACAAAGAATTTTTATGCCAAAACTGTGATATTATTTCACTTAATCTCCCTCTAGTAAAAGAAACATATCATTTCATCTGAGAAAAGGAATTTGCTCTATTCAAAGATGATGTAGCAATAGCAAATAGTGCTAGATGATCTATTATAGATGAAAAATATCTAATAGAATTTTTGAAAAAGAATAAAAATGCAGGTGCATATCTAGATGTATGGGAAAATGAGCCAGCAAATCCAAATCCAAAATTAAGAGAGTTACAAAATTGTATTATTACACCTCATATATGAGCTATGACTAGAACAGCATATAAGAGAATGCATGAATTCAAGGTGTTTATGTAGGAAATCCAATTACTTGCAGGGGTTTACACAAAACAAATCCCCCGGCTTGCAGCCATTGGTAATACTCTATGGTAGTACAAAAAATCCATAAAACTTGATTTTATAATTCTAAATACTATAATTTGTATTAATATAATTAATAATAATTAAATTATGGCAATAATAAATGTAGAAGTACCAGACAAAATAGCACAAAAATTTACTCCATATACTATTGTAAAATGGAGAGATTTAAGTATGGAAGAACAATTATTAAATATTGATTGAGAATGATGGGATACAATAGTTGATTTTTGAAAATGAGTAGATGCAAAAGAAGTTTTATCATATTTAGAAAAATAAAATGGTTAAAAAATGGCAAAAACAATTAGATAAGTTTTCTCATATATTATGATTAAAAGAAATAATAACAGATTTACTTTCAAATAATTTATCTTGAATATAATCTAATATATCTTTTGTATCCCTAAATGCTTTTTCAATTTCTTCTATTTTTTGTAATTTTTTATACTCTAACTCTTTTTCTTTCATTGTTCTCTTTTTACAAAAAATAATTCATGTAATGCTTTATCTGCTCTATCGTATGCATCTTGTAATTTTTTAGTTCTCTAGCAAAATACTAGTCCAAAGATTTAATAAATCCTTGATAGTAAATATCTTAATATAACTATTTTTTATGAAATGAAATATCTTGTACAACCCTTATTTTATTAATATTTTTTTCTGTATATCTAAGAATAATTAAATAGTTTCATATAAAAATAATACTCTCAATAATATTTTTATCTATAATTTTATATCATAGAACTTTATCTTGTGATAATTTTTCTTGTATTCAATAATATATATTCATTTAATTTTACCGATTTATCCTTGTAATCTTGAACAATTAAATATTCATCAAAAATTCAAGTATCATTAAATCTATCCAAAAAAGTAGATGTATAAGAATCAATAAAATTATCAATTTTTAATGTTACATAATCATCAATTAAAATCTTATACATAATGATTAAATTTATTAACATCTAATTTTCATTCCAAAAAAAGACTTTCTAATACTTTATATTCTTCTTCTTTTTTCAATCTATTTGATTTTGCTTGAATAAATAAATCTTCTGCCCTTTTATTAATTCTACGATTTCATATAGATATTGATTCCTCAATTGTATGATATCTTTTTCAATTTATATTTTCCATAAATATTAATATTATTTAATAATTTTCATCATTATATTCAAATTTATTCTATTTGCAAATCTTTTATATACTTTTTATATACTACATAAAACTTTAAGTTTACTTTTATATTTACTTTTACAAAAAATGTGCATAATAAAGCAAAATATGAGAGAATTATAATTAATCCACCTTAAATTCTCCAGCTTAAGCTGGATAAAGTAATAATTAAAATAATATAATAAAAAGAGTTAAATCGTTTCTATCCCTAAGCAAAAATACTACTAAAATCACAGAAAGCTAAAGCATTCTGTTGAAACTAATAATAATATAAATTAAGTTTATAATTTATTTGCATTTTTAAAAATATAATATATACTATAAGTAACTATATTACATTACTTATAGTATATGAAAGAAATATTAGAACTTTATAAATTAAAGCAAAGCGTTTTTAATTTCGATGATTTGAAAAGTATTTTTTGAATAATAAACAATCAAGTATTAAAAAATAAATTACAATTTTTAAAATCAAAAAATATTATTGAGAGTGTTGCTAAATGAATATATATTTTAAAGGACAAAGAAATAAATAAATTTGAACTAGTTAATAAAATATATAGTCCTAGTTATATATCTTTTTTTTCAGCTTTGTATCATTATTCTATTATATTTCAATATGATACTGATGTATATTTAGCATATATGAAATCTGATTCTAGAAAAATTTTAGATTTTGAGATTAAATTAAAAACTTTAAAAAATGAAATATTATTAAATCCAAGTTGAATAATAAATAATTGATTATATTCTATTGCTTCAAAAGAAAGGGCTTTTTTGGATACTCTATATTTATATTCAGATATTCATTTAGATAATATATCTGGATTAGATTACGATAAAGTCATAAGTCTACTAGATGTATATAATAACAAATTACTAGAAAAAAAAGCTAAATCTTATTTTTTAAAATAATAATATGTCAGCAATAATAAGTAAATTGGATACTCAAAAGCATAAGTATATTCTTATGTCTATTTTGCTTGATATCTCAAAAAATGATTTACTTAAATCAACTTTAGTTTTCAAATGAGGTACTGTACTATTTTTATTATATAATTTAGATAGATTTTCTACTGATTTAGATTTAGATTTTGACTTGGCATGAGATGTAAACAAAGAAATAATTTTGGATGAAGTAATAATAATACTAAAAAAATACTGAGAAATAAAGGATAATTTCATAAAAAGAAATACTATTTTTAGTGTATTGTCATACTGAGATATTGATCATAATATAAAAATAGAAATATCAACTAGATGAGTAAGTTGAAAATATGGTTTTAAAAATTTCATGTGAATACAACTTCAGATATTAGATATTGATTATATATCTTCTAATAAATTCATTGCATTAACAGCAAGAGATAAGCTTGCAAATAGAGATATTTACGATATACATTTTATACTAAAAAATAACTTGCCAATAAATAAAGAATATATAGAAATTAAAACTTGAATTTCTTTTAAAGATTATATAAACAAAATGATACAGTTTTTGGAAAAATTATGAAACAAACATAATATTTTAGATTGATTATGAACAACTTTAGATGAAAAACAAAAAATATTTGTAAAAAATAATCTAGTACAAGAGACAATTTTTTTACTTCATTCTATAATATAAACCCACATGATAAAAATAGTTAAATCGTTTCTATCACTAAGCAAGACAGATAAACAGACTATGGCGAAAAATAATTTTTGGATGATATTGGCAGAAGGGTTTTTAAATGATAATATATTAAATTAATAAACCATAATGAAACAAAAATTAGAGAAACTCAAGCATTGACTGAAGAATAACAAGACAATTGTCTGAAATATATTCTCTCTTTAGTACTTTGAAAATATTCAATTATATAATACCGCTCATGACACTGCCCTATGTACTGAGAGTATTATGACCAGAAAAATATTGAATCATATCTTTTATGTGAGCATTTGTATGATATTTCTTGATAATAGTGAATTATTGATTTAATAAGTTACTCTGTTCTTTTAATAATCTATCAAAATCAGATTCATATAATTTATCTTGAATAATTCTATATTTTTCAAACTCACTTTCAGCAAAAGATTTAGCTATTTCAGAAGTTACTTTTCAGTTTCATTCTAATATATCTCTTTCATTAAATT
>JAUXPL010000045.1 GCA_030683605.1 Candidatus Altimarinota bacterium | reverse complement strand
CTTTTGCAGAATGATTAAATTCTAGAATTCAAAGATTTGTCAGTGATTTAAGATGATTTAAGGATGATAATTATATGCTTTACAGAATCATTACTAAATTTTCTTAAAATTACTTTCTCCACCAAAATTTAGATTATGCCGATAATTCAGTAATCGCTCACAGTAATTTTGAATCATTCATATCTTTTTTTAACCAAATTTTACATAAAATTTTTCCATTTCAGATTTTAGTTCTATTAATTTATAATTGTAGTCTTGTCATGTTAAATTAGAAACATTAATAATCAATTTTTCTAAATCTCACAAAATTTGTTTATATTCTTTATTATCAGTATTATATTCTATTAATTTTTCTATTTGAGTACCTAAATCTTTGAATTTATTAGCGTCTTTGTTATCTCAATCATTTACAATTAATTGTATTTTATCCTTTAATGATTGCATATCATCTCTGATAGATTTAATACCATTTTCTTCTCTCATTTTATTTATTGATACTCCTACTTTTAATAATTCTTCATATGCTAAGTCCATTTTTCAACTAGTTACATAATCTGAAGCATTCAACAAATTAATCCCTATTGCTATCAATTTATCATCCAATCAAACAGTTTTTTCAAATCAAACTACTTTATATCATCTATAATTTGATATTATATTTCACCACTTTTCAGTAATATTTTTAGTTAAACCTATTGAAATCTGACTTCACTCTGATGTACTGATTAACGCTTTTTTATAGTTAACATTAAAATCTTCTATATCTTTTACTAATCAACTTGCTTCTGGTAAAGTAGCTTCTCATTTATTTTTTAGTTCTCATGAATTTGTTTTTGTAACTCATGTACTAGTATTTCATGTACTTGTAGCTCCAGTATTATTTGTACTTAAATTAGTTGATTGTGTTTTTACTTCATCATCATTTCAAAAACATCATACTAATAAAACCGTGAAACAAATTGCTAATAATATTTTTTTCATAATAGAGTAATTAATTGATAAGCTATATAATTATAAAAAAACTTTAAAGTAAAAATAGTATAAAAATTAAAATTCAATATTTAAATATTTGACTTTATTATATCTGAATTTAGGTCAAACTAAAACATTTAAAGTCATATTAATTAATTTAGACTTTTCAATGTAATAATATCTTCAATCCCAAGGGTCAAAAACCTTATAAATATTATTACAAATATTAATAATATTTATATAATGTCAATAATCTTCTTCATTACTTGAATAAAATTTATCAGATGATACAAGAACTAAAGAAATTTTAAAATCTAAATTGTAATATCAATTATTAATTAAAAAATTATCTATATTTTTTGGAATAGTTCACCATAAAGTTGTAGTATTTAATTCTTTTTTTAAATCTAAATAATCAAAATCTATGTTTACAGATTTAAGTAAATTGTATACTCACGCAACTCAACAATCATATTTATATTTTTGTTTTATATACATAAAATTATATATTAATTTTAATATTCTTCTATAACAGCTAATAGAGTTTTTATAAAAGTATCTACTATTCTCTCTTTTTCTAATATTGGAAATTTCCCAATACCATGTACTTTAATTTTTTTTGATAACTCACTTGATAACAATTGAGGATCCACATATCAATATCTCTCATCCGTTTTATTATATGTGAAATTGCATGTTATCAGTTTTGATATTGATTTATCAGTATCATTTATCTTGATTTTCATGCTACTATTAGAGTAACTAGTATATTCAACTTTGTAATTCGGAATAATATGTTTTTTCACTGCTATTTCTACTTGATTCATAAGTGATTTAAGTTCTTTTTCGAAATCTCAGCTAAATTTCACTTTTGATTTATTACTTACTTTCTGTAATTCTCTCATCAATTCTAGAGTTGTTTTCATTTTTTATATATTTTATGTTTAAATTTTGCTAATAATAACTAATAAATTGAATTAATCAATGAAAATAAAAAAAGAGCTATTTTATATAGTTCTATTTTATTCATATTAATATCAAAGAATATAAAAATCTAAAATAATATTAATCAAATAGAAAAAGACGTAACATTCGCTAAAAATGATAATAAAAATCATTTATAAAATTTAATATCAAAATAAAACAAGTAAAAAACTGCTTCCATAAATGTGACACTTATTTCTCATATAGCCACATAAGTATTTCAATCTCATAAAAAATATGGAAACACAAAATATAAATAAGGTAAAGTTAAAGCTGAAGCAAAAATACCAGCAAAAATAATTCTTTTACTAGAAAAAACTTTAAAATCATATTTCAAAAAAATAGAAACTAAAAATAAAACAATAGTTTCTATGAGGATAGTCAAAACAAGTGCTAAAAGAAATAATTCTACCATAATTATTTTTGTTTATTTGATTTATTTTTGATTTTTGGATAATAATATATTAGCAATATAAAAATTATAATTAAAGTAATAGAAAAAATAATTGTTAACTTATTAAAGCTTATGTCTGAAATTCATTCTTTTTCTAATCATTCATAATATCTTGCTGTTTTATTTTTTTTATCTCAATTTGAGTATAAACAAATTTCAGGACCATATCAACATGTCATTTTACATGAACCAACCGTACAATTTTCAATACAATTACTATAATTTTTTTTACTTTCATCTGTTACGATATATTTTGCACATTGTTCTTCATGTGATAATAATATATCTGCACTTGCAGAATTAATAAAAAACAAACTTATTATGAATAATAATATTATTTTTTTCATGATTCATTTTCGTTAAGAAATAATTTTTCATTTTTTTCATTGTCATATCTTCTTTTATCTATTAAATAAAAGATAGTAAATATTAAAATAAATACTACTACAGAAATAATAAATCAAAATCAATTATCATTTCATCAGCCACGAATAGCAATATCAGCATTTGCAGAATTAATAAAAAACGAACTCATTATTATTAAAAATATTATTTTTTTCATATATTTATTTTTGTATATAATAAATTTATAATAAGAATTAATCAATAAATGTAAAATGAAAATAAAATCAAATTATTCATTCAGTAGTCTATTATGAATTAGTCATTTTTTTACTGATTCTATTGCTGCTTTTGCTCTTACTACTATCAGTATAAATTCTATTAATATTGATAATTTTTTCATAGATAAATATGAATGAATTCAGCTATTATGATACTTTTTTCTTTATAATTTTATTGCATTTTTCATGCAAATTTTTGTATGATATTTTTTGGATAAAATAATTGATAATCAAAAATTTTATGATACTTCTAAAATGTTGATTATTTTTAGTTTTTTATTCTATATTTTGTGAACTATATTATTATCAATTAGTTATTTTTTAGCTATTATTTCTGTATGAATTGGCTCTTGTTTATTTCATATTTGAGCTTGAAATATATCTATATTAGCTGATGAGAATAAAGCGACTAATCTATGAATATTTGCATCTGGATGAGTAGTCTGATTGAGTTTTGGTTGATTTTGTGCATTGTATTTTGCAAATATATATTTATTAGTTGATTTAATCTTAATATTTATATGATACATAATTTTTACAAATAAAAGTTACAAAATAGAGTCCAATTCAAATATAAATAAATACAAAAATAACAATAAATATGGTGAATATTTATCTGTAATAGTATTAATATTATGATTGGTATTAATAATTAGGTCTTCTATATGGACTTATTTTCAGTTTGAATTATTTGATAATAAATTAATTATTTTTTATATTGCTATATCTGCATTTATCTGAAAATTATCAGGTTGAATATTAGAAGATAGTAAATATTTCAAAGAAAAATATTTGATTTATATCTGAATTCTGAGTATTTTATTTATATATTTGTATTTACATTTTATTAATAATCTAATTTTTTTACTTATTTGAATTGTCTGAATACAAATGTTTATAAGTCCAATTACTTTTATGATTTATAAATTGATACCTGAAAAAAGAAGCGAAATTATTTGATTTACTTTTTGATTGAGTCTAATTTTTTGATATTTATTAGTGATGTAAAAAAACTAAAATCAATAAAAAGTTTCATAAATATGCTTTACTATTAGAGGTTTAGCTGGTTTTAACTGTTTTGATTTTAGTATTACATACCATTGATTGTATATCATAATGATAATTGTTAGTGGTAAAATTAACTTAATATAATTAAAGTATATTAAAATCAAATTATAAAAATAATTATGATTTATACTTATTTGGTTATAATAAATTAGTAAATTTAGGTTTGAATAATATTTTTATTTAAAATAATATGGAAATAACAGCTGAACACAATAATAGAATAGCAAAAATGATATTTGCTACAGTTTATCCACTCTACATAACAAAGATAGAAAAAAAAGCTAGGTTAAAAAAAGAATTAGACCAGGTAATTGAGTGGTTGACTGGATTTGATGACAATGATATTCAAGAACTAATAAGTGAGAAAGCTACATTTGAAACATTTTTTAATAAAGCAAAATTGAATCCTAATGCTGAATTGATAACAGGTGTAATATGTGGATATAGAATAGAAGAAATAGATAATCCGTTAACTAAACAAGTCAGATATTTGGATAAGCTTGTTGATGAGTTAGCAAAAGGTAGGTCGATGGAGAAGATATTGAGGGGGTAATATTGAAAAAAACAGCGAATGCTGTTTTTTTTGTGAGTAGATTATTTATTTACTGAATTGTGTGAATTAGAATAATTATTTTCACGATAATAATTTTTCTTTTTGTAATATTTTTTATAAATTTGATGAATTTATATAATAATTAATTTAATATTATCATAAAAATTTTAATTACACAAAAAAACATCCATAAAATGGATGTTTCTTAATTTTCAATTTGGAGGTGCACAAAAGGATGAGTATTGAATTATTAGAAAGATATTAGATAAATTTTATTTATAAATTAAATATAAAGTTTTGACTATTATAATAAAAAAATATATAATTACTTGTGGAAATGAATCCACTCCAAATAGTAGCGTTTATCGCTTACGTTCTTCTTTATGAAGATAGGAGTGGATTTTTCTATGCCTAATTTATAGACTAGTTCTGATATCAAAATCATACTTATCATATTAATATTCAATAAAATTTAAACTATCAATGTTTTTTAATCTTTTTTTTGAGTTTTCAGATAAATTAGATTCTGATATTTCATATAAATCAATTTCATCATCTTTCATATCTTGTTCCAAAAATTTGATAAATTTCATTTTTATTTCATAATCAGAATATTTTTTTTCTATTTTAGGATTATCTATAACTATTGTTGTCATAATTTTAAATATTAGTAATCTTAGTATAATATTTTCATTCTTCTATATTTTTTCAATTATTATTTCTCCACTCAAGTATTTTATCTTTATGTAAATTCCATATTAAATTTTCTCAATATATTTTATCCTTTTTATCAAATATATTTATAAATAATATTATCAAATCATTTGAATCATATAAAACCAATAATCTATAAGTTTTAGTTTTTGATTTAATTTTTATTTTAAAATAAGGATTTTTTAGATTAATAAAATTTTTAGATTCTATATTAACTTTATTAAGGAAGGTCTGAAAAACTATTTAATTTTGATAAAATACTATATTTTTTAGGAAATTTTTATGAATAAAATTTTTACTTTAGCTATTCTAAGGGAAAAATTTTTGAGTGAAAATTTACAAAAAAGATGTATTTTT
>JAUXPL010000038.1 GCA_030683605.1 Candidatus Altimarinota bacterium | reverse complement strand
ATCTATAAAAAAATTATCTTTTTTGCTAAAATTTACTTAAAAATTTTTTGCTTAGAATAGCTAATCAAAAAATTATTTTCATAAATTTTATCTAAAAAATATAGATTTTTATTATTACGAAGGACTTTTTCAGTGTTTCCTAAACATTTTTACTATATTTAGAAAATATTTATGTCTTACTTAAGACTACATTAAACATATTTTTTTCAGAATTTAAAATTATTTTTAAATCATAGCTATCACAGATTTTTTTAACAATAGATAATCATATTCAATAACTTCAAAAACTGTTAGAATTTTTTCATTTATAAAATATATCAAAATATTTAGATAATTCATCTTTATTTATAGATTCTTTTATATTGTTAGAAAAAACTATTCATAATTTAGTAATTTCAACTTTTACTTTATTATCAAATGAATATTTTAATCAATTTTCAATTAAATTTTTTATAAGTATTTCAAATAAATTTTTATCTCAATAAATTATAAAATCATTTTTAAAACATATAGAAATATTTTTGTCAAAACTATATTTATCAAATAAATCTTTAAAACTTACTTTATCTTTTAATGTATTTTTTGAATTTTCGGCTAAAAATAAAAGTGAAGAAATAATATTTTCCATTGAAGAAATTTCTTCAAAACTAGATTTTACTAAATCTTTATCATATGATATATCCAAAAGCTCTAAATTTGTTTTTATAATAGCTAGTGGAGTTTTTAATTCGTGTGCTAGATTATGATTATAATCTATTAATTTTTGATTAGTTTCTTTAATTGGTTTAGTAGTTAAATAAGCTAATCTTAAACTAAAAAAATAAATAATTATACTAGAAATAAAAAAAATCAAATACTTATTTCATCACTTATTTCAAGAAAAATCAATAATTCAACTTTGATTCAAAAACTGAAATATATTTGAAACACCAAAAACAATAATAAGTAACACTATACTTATTTTTAATGCTAATAATTGTTCACTTGGTAATTTCATAATTAAAAATTATTCTATAATATAACCTACTCACTTAATAGTTTTAATAAAATTTCTACTTATTTTTTTTCTTATTGTCGAGATATGAGTTTCTAGAGTGGTTGAAGATATCTCCAAGTTTTCTTCTAATTCTCACCATACAGCTTCTAATATTTGAGTTTTACTTTTTGGATATCATCTACTTCTAACTAAAAATTCTATTATTAAGTACTCTTTATTTGAAAACTCTAACTCTTTTTTAGCATAATATATTTTATGTTTTAAAATGTTTATTTCTAGTTTTCAAATAACTATTTTTTCTTCAATTACAGACATTTTTCTTTTTACTAAAGAATTTATTCTAGCAAGTAATTCTTTTAATTCAAAAGGTTTTGTCATATAATCATCAACTCAAAGCTCAAACATTTCAAGTTTATCATCTAACATACTATTTGAAGTAAGTGCTATTATAGGAATGATTTTTCATGATGTTCTCAATTTTTTTGTAAATTCTTTTCCATTTAAAAATGGCATATTTATATCCAAAACTATTAAATCAAAATTATTTCATATCATTTTTTGTAATCCATCTATTCAATTATAAGCAGTTTCAGAAGTAAAACCTGAAATCTTTAAAAACTTAGAAATATTATCTCTAAGTTTAGGATTATCTTCAACTATTAATATTTTCATAATTTATAAAAATTAAAAACTTATTATAATTAAGTATAATAAGTTTTTAGTTTAAATCTAGTTTAAATTTATCTAAATAATAATCAAATATAATCTTTTAATGCATAATATAAATTTAAAGTTTCTTGTTTCACACTTCATGTTATAGTATTAGTAGTTTCTATTTTTTCAATTTCTGCATCTATTTTTAAATCTATAGTTTGCAATTTAGAATTATCATATTTTTTTAAACCTTTTCAATATTTTTTATCTATTTGAGATTTATATCATTCTCTTGCTTTTGTATTAGATACTTCATTAGCACAATTAGCTTTTATATTAGCAGAACTTACTTGATCAGGAAGAGTAATTCATTCAGCAGTTAATTTTTCAGATAATAAATATTTCAAAGTTCAAGTAGAATCAACTTGTTGCAGATTTAAATATTTACTATAATCAATTTCTGTAGTAAAATTATTACTTTTTAATGCTTTTAAAAATCATCTCATATGATTATATGATGCTCACCCAATATTTGTAAATACAACTTTTAAATCATCATTGTCAGTACTTTTAATAGTATCAACTATATCATTTATATCTAAAATCTCTATTTTTACTCATACCTCTAGAGCTTCTTTAAGTCATTTTTCTCATTCTGCCTTCAAAGAATCATAATTAGACTGTAGTTCTCAATAAGAACTAGGATATTCTAAAGAATATCTATCTAGTAATGATTTTACAGCATCCATGTGTTGTTGTTCAGAATTAGCAATATTTAAAAAAGTTTGTGTTCCATAAATTCAATAAAAATGATTATAAAGATCTCTAGCCAACATCTCTTCACTATACTGATAATATAAATCTTGAGTTTCTTGCAAAGACAAATCTGAAATAGCAATATCTTTTAACATATCAACTGGAGAATGAGTTTTTATAGATGATCATTGTTTTCATCAATAGTTTTGTCACATTCAATTTCATTGTCATTGTCATTGTCATTTTCATTGTCAATTCCCATTTCACATTGCATAAGTATTAGTATTAGTGGTAAATATAATAAATAATACAATAGCTATAAACATAGATAATATTTTTGTAGTAGTTTTCATAATATATAAATTAATAAATATAAATTAATCTCTCTTCTTGAGATTAGCCTTATTATAAATATCAACTTTAAATTTAGTTTAAATAATAGAAGTAAATTAAAAATCAAAAAAATAACGAACAAAAACAATCACAAGATTATTCATTATTCATTATTATTTATTCAATATTTTGGTGTCAGTAGGTGGAGTTGAACCACCGACCTCAGGGATATGAATCCTGCGCTCTAACCAACTGAGCTACACTGACGAATACATATTTACTTTATTCAGCTAGCAATTTATATTTAATTTTTTTTTTAAGTCAAATTTTTGTATTCTTTTTTTTGACTTATATTAATAAATGAATAGAATACTGCTACTTTTTGTTTAAAAAGTAATATATTATATCCTTCCAGAATAATAACTGGATAATAACCATAGGAATAACATGGCAAACTATGAATTAATGGCTATTGTTGACCCAACTGTTTCTGAATCTGATAGAAATGAATCTATTGCAGAATTAAAAGCTGCTTTAGAAAAAAGTTCTGCAAAAATCGAAAAAGAAGATGTATGGGGAGATAAGAAAATGGCTTATAAGATTAATAAATCTGATAGATGATTTTACATATTATATGATTTAGATATGGACGGTAAAGAAATCAAAGATTTATCTAAAACTATAAACTTAAATAAAAACATATGGAGATATATGTTTGTTAAAAAAGAAGCTTAATTATAAAACAAAACTTCTAACTATTTATACTTTATAATTCTTGAAAAAAGATGAGAACAGTTAACAAAGTTATCTTAATAGGTAATATTACTAGAGATCCTTCTATTAAAAACACTGAAAATAATAAAAAAATTGCATTGTTTACTATTGCTACAAATAGATATTATAAAACTGCTGAAGGTGAGCAAAAATCAGAATCAGAATTTACAAACTGTATAACTTGGGGTAGTTTAGCTGAAAGATGTGAACAATTCCTTACAAAAGGTAAATTAGTTTATGCTGAATGAAGACTTAAAACTAGGATTATCGAAAAAGAAGATTGAACTAAAACGTATAAAACAGAAGTTGTTGTATCAAATATAATTTTCTTAAATAAAAAATCAGATTTTGAAGATAATCAAATTGATGAAGCTGATTTTATTGAAGAAGATAAATTTTAATTAAAATTCTCCCTATTTTAATTTAATTATTATAGGTAATAAATTATCAAGTTTTTATAAACTTGGTTATAATCCAAAATTTATTAATAACATAAAATATTATGTCAAAAACTACTTGCCCATTAGATGGTCAAAACATTGATTATAAAAATGTTGAACTATTAAAAAAATATATCACAAAATTTGGTAAAATAACTCCTAGATACTATTCATGAGTATCTTTGAAAAACCAAAAAAAATTAGCTAATGCTATCAAAAAAGCTAGAATTATGGCTTTGATACCATTCGTTAAAAGATTTGATCCAAATTTTGAAGGATAATTACAAAAAAGATTAAACAAATAATATTTGTTTAATCTTTTTTTATGTCATTACTTACTTCAGAAATCAGTCAATTAATTAAATCTAATACATTATCTTGGATTTCTTCTTTTAATAATAATATTCATTTTGATTGTAAATTAGCTTCAATATCATCCAACATTAATTCAGTTAAAAATGGTCTGAAATGAAATACTCAATTCAAAAATGTTCATAAAAAATGGATCTTTTCTTCTATTGTAACAGTTAAGTAACCAGTATCATTAACTCAATTAAATAGACATGGATACTTTGTTTCAAATACATCTATTCATAATGCTCTTCCTTTATTTCATTCTAAAGATATCAATTCTTTTCACATAGATATTTAATTTAATAATATTTTTCGAGAAATATTATTAATATTTTATAACATATGTCAATGTTTTTTATAAAAAACTTTACTTTTAGCTTTTTATTTATATACTCCCTGCATCTGAAAATGTTATTTATAAAAAAATATAAAATTTAACTATTTTATATTTATTTTTACTTTATTCATTATTCATTTATTTTTTATTAATTATTAATTATTTTTATGTCATTTAGAAATATAGCAATTATTGCCCATGTTGACCACGGTAAAACTACATTAGTTGATGAATTATTAAAAGCTGATGATAATTTTGATACTAGAGTAGGACTAGAAGTTTGTGCAATGGACTCTAATGCTCAAGAAAAAGAAAGAGGTATTACAATTTATTCAAAAAATACTGGTATTAATTACAAAGGAAACAAAATAAATATTGTAGATACTCCAGGACATGCTGACTTTGGTTCAGAAGTAGAAAGAGTACTTAGAACAGTTGATAGTGTTTGTTTGGTTGTTGATGCTTATGAAGGTCCTATGCCTCAAACTAAATTTGTACTAAAAAAATCACTAGAATTAGGATTACATCCTGTTATAGTTATTAATAAAATGGATAAACCTTCTGCTAGAGCTGAATGGGTAATCGACCAATTATTTGATTTATTCGTACAATTAGGTGCTACAGATGAACAATTAGAACATTTACATGAACCAGTTTATGCTATTGCTAGAGAATGATTAGCATGGACTGATGAAAATCCAGAAAGAAAAGATATTACTCCACTACTAGATTTCGTAATGGAAAAAGTAGCAGAAGCTCCTAATAATTCACAAGCTCCATTTAAAATGCAAATTGCTAACTTAGGTTTTGATAATTTCTTATGAAGACTTGGTATAGGTAGAATATATGAATGAGTAGTAAAAATAGGACAAGAAGTATTTGTTACTTCAAATGATTGAAAGAAAAGAAAAGGTAAAATAACAGAAATACTTACAAATGAATGATTAGTAAAAGTAAAAGCAAAAGAAGCTTCAGCTTGAGATATTATTACTATTGCAGGTATACCAGATATATTCGTAGGTGAAACTGTTTCATCTATAGAAAATGCTGAACCAATGCCAGCTATTACAATTGATGAACCAACTTTGAAAATGGAATTTTTAGTTAATAATTCTCCATTTGCTGGTAGAGAAGGTAAATTTGTAACTTCTAGACAAATCAGAGATAGATTAGAAAAAGAACTTGAAACTAATGTATGATTAAAAATAGATTTTGATTCTGGTGAAAATTATGAAGTAGCTGGTAGATGAGAACTTCACTTATCAGTTTTGATTGAAACTATGAGAAGAGAATGATTTGAATTACAAGTATGAGCTCCAGTAGTAATCATGCATGAAGAAAATGGTAAAAAAATGGAACCAATTGAAAATGTATCAGTTTCTGTTCCAGCTGGTAACGAATGAGTAGTTATTGCAGAATTAGGTAAAAGAAAAGGTTTAATGAGTAATATGATAGAAAATAATGGTATAGTGAGTCTAGAATTCAGAGTACCTACTAGATGATTATTAGGTTTCAAATCAGAATTCACTACTATGACTAAATGAGAAGGTTTATTATCAAGCTCATTTGATTGTTTTGAAGAATACAAAGGACCAATAGAAAAAAGATCTGTATGATCTATGATATCTATGGAAAATGGTAAAACTATGGCATACTCTCTATTCAACTTACAAGATAGAGGTACTATATTTGTATTACCTGCAACTGAAATATATGAAGGTATGATTATTTGAGAATCAAATAAATGACAAGATTTGACTGTAAATGCTACTAAGAACAAAAAACTTACAAATGTAAGAGCTTCTGGTACAGATGAAGCATTAAAGCTTACTCCTCAAAAAATAATGTCTCTTGAAGAAGCAATAGATTATATATCTGGTGATGAATATGTAGAAGTAACTCCATTATCAATTAGATTAAGAAAAAAATTCTTGTCTGAATGAGAAAGAAAAAGAAATAAAAAAGACTAAAAATAAAAGATTGCAATTGCAATCTTTTATTTTAAATCGGAAAAATAATTAAGAATTCTTAACAAATTCTTACATATAAAAAGTATTATAAATAAATCAAAAATATAAAATATTTTTGATTTATGTAAAAAATTAAATATTATATATTCTTAATATATGGTATATTTATTTATTAATATATAAAAATGATTAAAAATATAATTATATTTGTTACTATGATTTCATTGTGAACTTTATTTGCTTTTGCAGATTTTAAAGAAGCATATAAAATTAAATTAGATAATGCTACAAAAAATTTGGTTACAGAAATACAAAAAAAATATTCAAATGAAAATCAAAAGAATATATTAATTAAATTAAATAAGAGATTATTTGTATTAAAATTAAAAAATAAAAATAATCCAGAAAAATATGAATCATTATCGTATTTACAAAAAAATATAATGAATGAATTATACAAAGTATCAAATAATAGCAAAAAAACTACAATAATACCAAAAAACACAAAAGTGATAGATAAACCAGTTATATCTACTAATCCTAAAGTAATTATAGAAAAAACTCCTGTAGTTACTAAACCTATTACAGAAGTAAAAACACCAGTAGTTACAACACCTACAACACCAATTGTAGATAACAATACTTGTCCTAGCTATTATGTTCATAAAGATATATCAGCATCTACATTTTGGGTATGAGAATGAGCTGATGCATCTAATGGTTATATTTCAAATGTACAAAGTGCATGGGATTGAAGATGGTATGAACATTTCAAAAACTGAACAGAAAATCATTTCTATATAGCACTACCTTACAATGATTTTGAAAATTGAATTAGAAAAAAAGATGTAGTAAATATACCATGGTATGATAAAAATATAAAACCAAATGAATCAGTAGTAAAAAATAAATGGGTAAGAGTAGAACATAATGGAAAAGTAGCTTATGGTCAATGGGAAGATGTATGACCTTTTCATGAAGATGATTTTAGTTATGTGTTCTGAACAAGTAAACCAAAAAATAAAACACTTTTAGCAGCTTGAATAGATCTATCACCTAGTTTAGCAGATTATATTTGATTTAAATGAAGTTGAAAAGTAAATTGGAATTTTGTTGCAGATAATTGTGTTCCAAAATGAGATTGGACAAAAATAATTACAAAAAATAATATATTTTGGGAATAAAATAAAAAAGTTTAAATATTAATTAATATTTAAACTTTTTTATTTTATCATTTTCTATTATCTATAATAGATTGATTTAATTTATAAAATTTTTGAAAATCTATATTTCTATCAAAAAATTTAGTTTTTATTCACTCTTTATTTAAATAATTAAAGTAATCTTTCATAGTAGTGAATGAATATCATTCGCTTTTTAGTCTATCTAATAAATCTAAATATTTAGAGTATTTTACTTCATCTATATCTCAAATATCATTTACATAATCTTGAGGATGTATCATTACTATAGCAAATGATTTATCTTTGAAAGAATTATTTACTGAAGTTATTATTGAATCAGTATCATTAAGTTGTTTCTTATCAAAAAAATAAGTTGAAACAGTATAATCAAAATATCACTTTCATTCTCATGAAATAATTTTTAAATTTTTACTTTTTACAGCATCTATTGTTCATGTAGAATATACATTATCAGGTGGTATAAAAGTAATTACATCTTCTTTTTTTACAATTTTTTTCAATTGATCCAATCAAGCATCAATTTTTATAATTGCTTCTTCTTTGGTAACATCTTTAAATTCAGGAAAATCTTGTCTATTATTAAATCAATGTAAACCTAATTCCAAATTACATTTATTAGCTTTCAAATAATCAACCATTATATTATCAGTATCTAGATTCATAGGAATAACTCATAAAGTAAATGGAATATTTCTACTAAATCAATCATTTATCATTTTTATTGAAACATCTCTTAAGTAATATGCCTGTATATCATCAATTCTAAGTATAACATATTTTTTATTTGGTATTAAATTACTATCATTAAAACATTTATGATAATTTTTTAATAGAGAAAAATTATTTTCTTTTACACTATTTTTTGCAAGTAATGTAATTTGACTTACAAAAAATACTATAACCAACAAAATTATTAAAAAATGTATAGGCTTTTTAATAATCCAATGAATTATAATTATAAGAATATGTACAAGAAATGCTCCTCATCAATTCGGTATCATTATTTACATCTTAAAAATTAATATTTCTTCTTTCTGGTTTAAACCATATTAAACTCTTATTATTCTTTATAATTTGCTTATAAAATTCAGTAATAAATACATAAGAATTAATATAAGAAAAAATAATTATAAAAAATGAATAAAAGAATAAATCTATTCTTTTTCTCCTTATTGCTCAATAAATTCACAATATTGTTGTATAAGTATAAAAAAGTATTAATCAATGAAAATACATCTTTAAATTTACAAATGGTATTACAAATACCATAATAGAAAAAACTAATCCCTCAATATAAGCTAGAGATAATTCAAAAATGAAAAAAAATTTGTTAACATCTCCAAAATGTTTTTTAAGACATTGCCATCCTCATCATTGCCATCTCTTTAATTGATGAATATAAGCTCAAAGAGTATCAGGATCTTGAGTATAAACAATTGCTTTGTTATTAAAAAGAATATGTCTAGTTTTTTTATAATTATTTATTTTATAAGAAAAATCTAAATCTTCAGCAATAGTATCATGATCAAAAGTAACATGTTTTTTAAAAAAATCTGTTTTAAATCAAGTAGCACATCATGGCATTACCAATATGGAATTAATAATAGCTTGAGCTCTCTTGTGTACATCTTGACCTACTATATATTCTAATTCTCTACATCCAGTTACCCAATTTCACTTCATACTTATAACATATCAGCATACAGCCACTGTATGTTTAGCATTATTGAAAGATTTTTCAATTTGTTCTACAAAATGCTTATCCAAAATAGTATCTGCATCTGTTGCTATAAATACATCATCTGTTACATGATTTATAGCTATTTGTTGAACATGACTTTTATTTCACGTATTCTTAGTTAAATGTATTCAATTAACTTTTTTTCAAAATGAATCAATTATCTTTCCTGTCCTATCAGTACTTCAATCGTTCACAACAATTATATGATCTGCTTTTCTTGTTTGATTAAGACAAGATTTCAAGCAAGCTCAAATAGTTTCTTCTTCATTATACGCAGGTATAATAATCGATATTTTCATAAATTAAAATTCTTTAAGTTGCATAATAATATTCTTATTAAATTTTTTTATTATATTAATAAATAATAATTTTTAAATTTTATATTAAATAGAATAATTACTTTAATTTTTCTATTTATTCTATATATATATAATAATAAATACTAAAAAGTCAACTAGATATATAATTTTTACCTAAAAAAATCATTAATAATTATTAATGATTTTTTTAGGACTAATTCCATTTATTATTACACCATTTCTTTAATAATTCAATATCATCCAAACATATTTTTGTATCAATTTCTTGTCATCTAAGATTTAAAAAAATATTAATATTTCATAAATATAAACCTTGCATAAATACCTTTAATTCTAATAAATCATCTTTCTTTGCATGTGATGGTATTATTATCACATATCTATTATCAATAACTTGTTCATTTATTTCAGTCTTGTTTTCTAGGATTTTTTCTTCCAATCTATCTTCAAAATTTTCTGGCATAATAGAACACATATCATTTGATTCATCTATTACATTATCTTTATCATTTAATGTATTATCTAAAGCTATAAATTCTCAGACTTCTTCGTTGTCAGTTTTATTTAAAGTACTATTAATATACCTCTTTGAATTATCAAATAATCATAAATCCTTAGCCTGTTCACGTACCATAGAAATAGTAGCAATTTTTATGTCACGTGCTTGTATAGATTTTCTTCAATACTCAAAATTAATACTTAATCATCAATTAACAATTATGATTTTATCTATGTCCAACTTGTCTTTATAAGTGTCAACATCTTTTGGAAATATTACTACTTCAAAATCATAATCATATCACTCACACTTTAAAAAAATCATCTGTTTACCTGTCTTTGTTACTATTCTTCTTATGTCTACTATTACTCAGACAGCTTGAACTATTTCCTCTTTTCTTTCTTTTTTTTCTGTCTTGTCTACTTTATTTTTTTGTTCTTCTCAATCAATTCACATCTCCAATTCTTTCTTCAAATCTTCTTCTGAAATATACTTTTCTGGATTCTCTTTTTTGTCTAGTTCCAATAATTCTAACATGTCCATTTTCAACTTATTAGTATTGTTACTTCTTCTTATACAATATCTCTTTAGTCAATCAAGTGCATGTCATGAAACAGCAAATCATATCATATCTTTTTCTCATTTTAACATTTCTTCATATGAAAATTCTGGCACATCTACTAATTCCAATTTTTCTTCAAAATCATTACTATTATCAAATAATCATATTTGACTTGACTGCTTCTTTTTTTCATCTTTTCTACAAAATCTAATCAATTCCTCGATGCTTTTATACATCCTATTTCTCACTCACAATTGGTCCATTGATCATGACATAATTAATGCTTCAAGTGATTTTTTGTTAATTACTTCTTTTCATGATATTTCTACAAATTCTTCAAGAGAATTAAATGTTCATCCTGATTCTTCTCTAGCTAAAATAATTCTATCAATTGGTCAATCTCAGATTCACTTAATAGCTTTTAATCAAAATCTAATATTTTTATCATCTATATATGTAAATTGTTTCAATGAATCATTTACACTAGGAGGTAAAACAGATATTCATTTAGATTCACATTCTCATACTTCTAATACTATTCTTTCCATATTTTCAGAATCTGATACCATTAAACTAGTCAAAAATTCAGTTGGATAGTATGCTTTTAAATATGCTGTTTGATAAGCAATAAATGCATAACAAGCTGCATGTGATTTATTAAATGAATAGTTGGCAGCAGGCATAATCATTTCAGTATAGATATAGTTTGTAGTTTCAGGTTTGTATTGTCTATATGCCTTTCATTTATCTATGAATTCTTTTTTTAATGCTTCAATTACATCCAATTTCTTCTTTCAAACTCATCTTCTAAGCAAATCAGCTTCTCATAGAGAAAATCATGCCATATACTGAACTATAAACATCAATTGTTCTTGATATACTGCAATTCAATAACTTACATCTAGTATAGGTGCTAAATCTTCATCTAATTTTCTCTTTTCTTCTAATATATCTTCTTCTGGATATCATGCATCTTCAAGTATTTTCCTCAAATCATCTGTTAGATATTTCAATTCCTTTCTCCTATATTTTACATCAATATATGTCGGTATATAAGCAAGTGGACCAGGTCTATATAGAGATACCATCGCTATCAAGTCTTCGAAACTATCAGGAGCCAAGTCTTTTAAATACTTTCTCATACCATCAGATTCGAATTGAAATACTCAAGTTGTATCACCATTTGCAAAGATTTTAAATACTTTTGGATCATTTAAATCAATATCTAAGATGTCTACATCAATATTCTTGTATGTCTTTATAATACTCTGTGCTCTCTTTATAACTGTCAAGTTTCTAAGTCAAAGGAAGTCCATTTTTAGTAGTCATAAATCTTCTAATGGATATGCTGAGTATTGTGTAACTACAGCCTCAGCATCTTTTGGTGGATGTTGTAGTGCTGTAAACTTCGTCATAGACTCAGGAGCGATGATAACCGCACAAGCATGCACTCACAACTGTCTAACATTTCATTCAATCTTTAATGCATTGTCTATAATCTCCTTGTATTTAGGATTTGTTTCATAAGCTTCTCTGAACTCTATACTATCTTCTAATGCTCATCTCAATTTTGTACCTGGTTTTTCAGGGATTAACTTCGCTAGATTATTCATTTCTGCAAAAGGTATACCAAATACCCTTCATACATCTTTTACTGCTGCACGGGCTGCAAAAGTACCAAATGTACATATATTTACTACTCTATCAGCACCATATTTATCACTACAATATTTAATTACTCTATCTCTCTCAGTATCAGCAAAGTCAGTATCTATATCAGGCATAGATACTCTGGCTGGATTTAAAAATCTCTCAAAAAGTAATTTATAAGGTAATGGATCAATATCCGTAATTCCAGATAAAAAAGCCATCAGAGATCATGCAGCTGATCATCTACCAGGTCAAACTGGGATATCTTGTGATCTTGCCCAGTTGATGTAATCAGCAACTATCAAGAAATATGCATCAAATCACATCTCATGAACTACTACCAATTCGTACTCTAGCCTCTCAATCTTGTCTTGAATATCTTGACTGAAAGTAGACAATATTTGTTTCTTTTCTTCTGAATAATATGTAACAGAAAGAGCTTTAAGCTCCTCAGGAGAAGTCTCTGTCAATTGTTTTGTCAAACTTGGCTTGTCCAACTTCTGAACTAGTTTGAATATAATATCTCTAGGTATTTTTTCTTTGTATCTCCAATTTAATCAAACAAAAGAAAGATATCTCAAATACCATTCATCACTAGTAAGTTTTTTTATGTAATTTTCAGGCCCATTTTCAATCTCTCTCATTAAAGGCCCTCACTCAGTCTCTCCTAAAGGGAGAGAAGAAGCTACAGTTAATTGGTCTATTCCCTCGCCCCTTGGGAGAGGGCTAGGGTGAGGGGTATAATACTCCCCTTTTTCTACATCCAATGCTTCTTCATATATTTTTTGATGTTCATCTGGTAATTCAAAAGTAGGTATTAATATTCATCCTGTCTCTATCTTGATATTTACCATTTCTGCAATTTTTACTGTGTTTTCTAATGCTTGAGGTACGAAACCAAACATTAATTGCATCTCATACTCATCTAAAAAAGAATAATCACCATTTATAAGTGTTGGTCTATCAGGATTATCTAGCTCATGTCAAGTTCATAAAGCCTTGATTACATCCTGAGTTTTTTTATCTTCTTTATCAATATAAAAACAATTATTTGTAGCAACTACTGGAATATCGTAATTATTATGGATTTCTATCAATTTATCTGTTACCAATCTTTGTTTCGGTATATCATCATGATACATCAATTCTAAATAATAGTTTTCTACTCAAAATAAGTCTTGATATTCTCTTATTTTTGATATTAATTCATCATCTGATTTACCACAAAGTATATAATAAGGTATTTCACCTGAAATTGGTCATGATAAACAAACAATATCCAACTCTTGTATTGAATTATGGTCTTGTCCCCCTCCTTGATGAGGAGGGGTTAGGGGTGGTGTTAAAGATTTTTTAAGCTCTACTATATCATTGAAATCTATTTTTGCTGTTTTTCCTGCATTATCCAAGCTAGCCTTTGATGTCAGAGTAAGTATATTATGATATCATTTTAGATTTTTTGCTAACAATACCAATTTATGATTAATTTTTTCATCCAGTGAAGATCTAACATAAATCTCTGTTCACATTATTGGCTTTATTCAAGCATATTTACACTCTTTATACAGTTCATGACAACCGTGAACATTCGATGTATCAGTTATTGCAACTGCTGTCATTCATAGTTCTACGGCTTTTTTTACATAATCTTTTGGCTTTGGTAATCCTTCCAAAATAGTATAATGCGAATGGTTATGTAAATGTATAAACATAATAAGGTTATAATTAATAAAATTCTAATGCATTGTAATAATTTTTTGTAATTATTCTAGTTTTTTATTTAAAAATAAAAACTAGACAATTGTCTAGTTTACTATAACTTAATCTTTTTATCAGAACTCAATTCAAGTGAAGAATGTGTTCAAATATTTAAAAATATAATAACATTATACAATACAATTACTTCAACAATTATTCTAATATCTCATCATATTTGCAATTCATGTATATTATTTCAAATATTTTTTAATTGTTTTCTATAGTATACCGATTTAAATAAGTTAATAGAAAAATCATATATTACCAGATTAATCTTTTCTTTTAATTTCACATTTCATCTAATCAATTTAAGAGAGTTTTTCTTAAATAATTTTTTAAAAATTAATTCCATAACTTATTTTCTAATTTATTAAAAAATTCTTCTTTACTTGAATTACTATTAATCATTGCAAATTCATCTTGTTTATCATCTTCACTAGATTCAACATACTGTTTATATAATTTTTCTCAAGTATTATCATCATAATAATGTACGCTACCAGTATTTATAACACTTACAAAAAACATATTAGTAAGTACTGAAACATTTGCTCACATTCTTTTAGCTAATTTTTGAATTTCATTTTTAACTTCAGAATCAATTGTTATTGTCATTTTTGTTTTCATAATATAATTTATTACAAAATAAGTAGTATAATACACATACTATATATGTATATTATACTACTTATTATACTTTATCAAGTTTTTTATATTTTTTCCTCATTTTTATCACTTTTCATAAGTGGAAAGAGTACTACATCTCTCAGATTTTCTTGTTCTGTTAATAATGAAACTATTCTATCAATTCACATTCACCAACCAGATTGACAAGGCATAGCGTATTCCATAGCTAGTACGAAATCATCATCCCCACTAGTTGCTTCTTCATCTCATTTTTCTATTGCTCATGATTGTGCATCAAAATTATCTTGTTGTACTTTTGGGTCAACAAGCTCACTATAAGCTTTAAGTACTTCCCAACCATTTACAAGTAATTGAAATTGTTCTACCATATTTTCATCCATATCTCATTGACGAGCTAATGGCTGCATCAATTTAGGATAATTATATACAAAAGCAGGTCCTATAATACCTGGCCTAAGTACTTTTTTATATAGATAGTCTATTAATGTAGGAACAACCATTTTATCCATTCATTCGAATTGGATTCATTTTGATTTAATATCTGCTATAAGTTTTGTTTCATCTCAGCTTTTGTAAGTACTTACATCCAATCATGATGCTTTTTTTACTCATTCAATATAGTCTATTCTTTGCCATGGAGTAGTGAAATTTACCATTCTAGGATTTCAGTCTTTGTCTTTGATTTCTACTTCTCTATTTAAATTTAATTTATTAAATATATAGTCAAACATATCCTCTGTAAACTTCATATTGTCTTCATAATTCCACCATGCAGCGTAATGTTCTACAGCTGTGAATTCTTGCATATGCGAAGGATCTGATCATTCATTTCTATAATTTTTCCCAATTTCAAATACTCTTTCAAATCTACCTACAGTAGCTTTTTTGAGACCAGTTTCAGGAGCAATTCTCAAGAAATAATCTTCATCAAAATCATTATGATGTGTAATAAATGGCTTAGCAGCAGCTCATGATGCACTATTACCTAATACTGGAGTTTCTATTTCTAAGAAGTCATTTTGCCAATAGAATTCTCTAATAGCTTTCACGAAATTACTTCTAAATCTAAATCTATCATATGATTCTTCATTAGTAATCAAATCTAGATATCTTTGTCTATAAATTGTTTCTTTATCATGTAATCAGTGAAATTTTTCAGGTAATGGTCTAACTGCTTTGCTAAGTATTTGAAACTCTTTTACAAATATAGTTAATTCTCAATGTTTAGTCAAAAACAAATCACCTATAACTCAGATAATATCTCATACTTGACAGAATTTTTCAGCAACTTTAAAAGAAGTTTTTTCATCTCATGCCAATTCTATGTTTTGTACTACTTTTCTACCAGTATTGAAATGCACTTTGTCTTTCATGAAACATATTTGAATATCTCAAGTATTATCTCTAAGTTTTGCAAAAACAAGTTTTCACATACATCTACTTTGCATTATTCTACCTGCTGTTTTGAATTCTCATACTGAACCATGTTCCATCAAAAAATCCACTTCTTTCAAGTGTTTTTCTGATATTTCTCTAATATTTTGTACATTTTGTTTACCTCTATAATTATTTGCATAACAAATAACTCCAGCATCCTTTAAATCTTGTATTTTTTGTTGTCTATCTAGAGACTCCTTTGAGTAATCCATATATTTTATGTTAATTATGTAATCTTGGGTATTTTATACTGATAAAGCTGGAAATTGCAAGAATTTAAATAAAAAATATGTTATATAATTATTATTACAAATCAAGTTTATCAATCTGTCAATGCGTATATTTTCCATAATAGTTAAATTTATGATAATATTATTTTGTTATAATTAAAACAAAAACAAAATGAGAAAAATATATATTGCAATGATTTGTTATTATTCACAAGTAAGACTTAGTTTTGCTTGATTAGTTAATAATAAAAATTCAGCAAGTACAACAATAAATACAAGTTCTAATTCTCAAGAAGGTATTTTTGATTGAATAATAGATATAATCATGAATGTTTGATACTATATATTAATATGATTATTATTTATAGTAATATTTTATATTGCTATTAAAACAATCAGATTTTTATTTGAATTATATTATGTAAAAAATTTAAGATATCTAAAAATAACTCTTCCTAGAGCAGATTCAAAACTAGATAAAGAAAAAGAAACAAAAAAAGACTTCAAAGAAAAAATCTGAATGATGAGCATGTTTTATAAAGCTATACATAAATTAGCAGAAGCTTGACTTAGAGATACATTTTTGAACAAAATATTTAAACATTCAAAAGTATCATTAGAATTAGTTTATGAAAATAATGAAGTGACTTTTTATATAGTTACTTACAAGAATTATGTAAATCTAGTTTCTCAGCATTTAACTTCTATATATAACGATGCTGAAATTATTATAGTAGACAAAAAAGACTATATAAATATCAAACCAGAATGATATTCTATGAGATGAGCATCTCTAAGCAAAGAAAATGATGATGTATTTCCTATCAGAACATTCAAATATTTAGAAGATGATCCTATAAACAATTTTACAAATGTATTTGGTTGATTATGAAAAGATGATAAAGCAGTATATCAAGTAGTTATAAAACCTGATTCTGATTTCAATAAACAAGCCAAAAAAGCTGCATGATTAGTATCAAAATGAAAATACAAAAAAAACAAAAAACAAACATTATCATTTTTATGATGGTTATGGAATCCTATTGTAGCGATAATTCAGTGACCTGATAGTATGGTAAAATGATCTAATACTGCACCTGGAGCTTCTGAATGAGATGCTTATAAAATATTTAATCAAGCAGAAACAGAAGCACAAAAAATAATGTGAGAAGCTGCAGGGCAACCATTTTTTACAGCATCTATAAGAATACTAGTAAGTAGTAAAAATCATCAAAGTGCAAAAGACTGAGTGCATGCTATAGTTGCAGCTGCATCAATATTTACAGATGAATATAACAATGCCTTAGATAATCCTCAAGTGAGAGAAGATGCTTTACAATTCATATTTACTCCTCTTAGATATTTTGGGTTTAAATACAAATTAGTATGATTTTTTCAAGATGTGTCATATTTTTCTATAGATGAGGTTTCAACATTATATCATATGCCAGATATAAACTACAACAAATCACCAATTATTAAATGGTTAGAATACAAAAAATTACCAGTACCACATAATCTAAGATTTCCTAAAGAACCTACATTTTTGGAAGAAAAAGATGCTAATGGTAATAGTATACAAGTTCATAGACAATTAGGATGATTTCCTGTCTACAAAGACTGAATATTATTAGGATGGAATGAATATAGAAACAAAAAAGTTCCTGTTTATTTTTCTAGAAAAGATAGAGGTAGACATCACTATGTTATATGAAAATCATGAGGTTGAAAATCAGTATTTATATGATACTTAGCTAGACAAGATTTACGGAATGGAGACTGAGTTTGTGTTATTGATCCACATGGAGACTTGGTAGAAGATGTACTTGATTTCGCACCAAAAGAAAGAGCAAAAGATATTATCTTGTTTGATCCAGGAGATACAGAAAGACCTATGTGATTAAATATGTTGGAAGTAGTATCTACTGACCCAGAAGCAAGAAAAAGAGAAATGGACAGAGCTGCAATGGATGCAACAGAAATATTTATAAAAATATTCTGAGATGAAATATTTGGTCCTAGAATACAACATTATTTCCGTAATTGATGCTTGACTCTTATGGAAGATGTCGAAGATGGATGAACTCTTATAGATGTACCTAGACTATTCGTGGATGATGCATTTATGAAATATAAAACATCAAAAGTAAAAAATCCAGTTGTTAAATCTTTCTGGGATCATGAATATGCAAATACTTGAGACAGAGAAAAACAAGAAATGATTCCTTATTTCAGTTCAAAATTTGGTCCATTTATTACAAATACTACAATTAGAAATATTATAGGTCAACCAAAATCTGCTTTTAATATAAGAGAGATAATGGACAACCAAAAAGTATTATTAGTTAACTTATCAAAAGGTAAAATTTGAGCTCTAAATGCACAATTATTATGATTGATATTCGTATCAAAAGTAAATATGGCAGCAATGAGTAGAGCTGATATACCTCAAGAAGAAAGAAAAGATTTCTTCATGTATGTAGATGAATTCCAAAACTTTGCAACAGAAACATTCTGAGAAATATTATCAGAAGCGAGAAAATACCACTTAGCACTAATTATGGCTCACCAATTCATCGCACAAATAGGATGAAGCTGAGCTAAAAAATGAGATAAACCAAGTATCAAAGAAGCAGTATTCGGTAATGCCTGAACAATTATGAGTTTCAAAGTAGGTGCTGAAGATGCAGAATATATGGAAAAAGAATATGCACCTCTATTATCACAACAAGATATTATATGAATAGCAAACTTTACAGCGTATTGTAAACTAAACATAGATAATGCAACAACTAGACCATTTGATATAAAAACAATATGGGATAATAATTATCAAAACAAAAAAATATCTGAGATAATAAAAGAGTATTCTAGAAAAAAATACGGTAGAAAAAAGAAATATGTAGATATGGAAATAGAGGCTAGACTTTGAATAAGTCCAAGTGAGTAAAAACATACAAAAAACACACAAAAATTTGTGTGTTTTTTTGCATTAGATATTTTTTTATGATAAAATATATGTACATATTAATTAACAAACCCATATTATGAACTCCATATTGAAACTAATTGTTGTACTTACTCTTATTTTTACTCATTATACAGCTACTACATATGCTGAATATGAAGTAAAGAGTATAGAAGAAATTAATTTTAATTATATAATACAAAATACAATTTAAAAACACACTGTAATCAGTGTGTTTTTTTGTATTTATAAAAAAGATATGATAAAATAAAATATATATTAATTAATAAATTGGATTAATGAACACATTAATAAAAGCTATAATAGTATTATCATTTATATTTACTAATTACACTGCTACTACTTTTGCAGCTGAAATAAATATAAATTTTTGAAATTCTACATCACTTAGCTGAGATTCACAATTAAACTTAAATACTTGAGTAGATAACTGAGTAAATTCAGCCGTAAGAAGAAATACACCATTAAATGCATTACAAAACAGGTATACTGATTTCAGTGTTTGATCATGAGGTGAAACTTGAATATATAACACACTTATAAGAATAGCTCGTGATTTGAAGAATTTATTCTTCGTTTTATCTGGAATATTTTTCCTTATACTAGTTATTAGACTACTAGTATGAGAAAAAACTGAAGAAGAAGTTACAAATTTCAAAAAATGAATAATCTGGATATCTATTTGAATAATAATAACTCAAATAGCTTTCTATATAGTAAATGTAATATTTGATAGAAACATTACTGTAAGATTGGCAGAAAATTTTATAGATCTAATTATGTGGCCATTAATTAGTGTACTAGAAACTGCTGCATCATTTTTATTCTTGGCAATTATGATATATGCATTTTTCAGAATAGTAACTGCTAATTGAGATGAAGAAAAAGCAAAATCATGAAAAATGTCTGTATTTTATGCTGCTGTATGATTTATAGTAATTAAATTAGCTAAAGCAATTGTAGCAACAACATACTGAAAAACAAATTGTAGAAACAATATATTTCAAACTAACTGTGTGAACCAAACAAATTTAAAATGATTTGCACAGATAATTGTCAGAGTAATAGATTGGATGAATAGCTTCGTATGAATAGTAGTTTTAATACTTATAATATATGCTTGATTCTTGGTACTTACTTCCGCTTGAGATGATGATAAATTAACAAAAGCTAAAAAAATAATTATTTACATAGTCGTATGAATAGCAGTTCTAGTAATTAATTATTTGATTCTTACATTCTTTTTAATTCCTGAAAGTAGAATATAATAAATAAAGATAATATCCCTATTATAAAAAATATGAAAAATTTAAAAAAAATTATTAGTATAATAATATTAATATGTTGAATGTATTGGTATATACAAGTAAATGCTGCAATTGATTTGAGATGAATTCAATGAGTAGAAAATATTACAAATCATTCACTTCAAAACTTGGATTCTGGATGAGATATAGTTGATAATGTAGAAAGTATTTGATTTAGTATACTTACTATTATTAAATATATAGTATCTGGATTACTTGTAATATTTTTAGTTTATGTTGGTATACAAATGATTATTTCTATGTGAAATGATGAGGAAAAACTAAGTACTGCTAAAAGACAATTACGGTATACAATTGTAGCAATAATATTCATAAATATTCCTGGTACTATATATAATATGTTTGTAACTAATAAATGACAAATTGATTGAAGAATTATATGAACATGGTCTTCTCAAATATCTCAACAAAGCGATAATTTATTTATTAATATATTTAATTTTGACAGAGGGTTTAATTCATGAATAGTATTATTTTTGGAAAGTTTAATATTTAGTATTGCAATATTTGTTATTATGTTAGCAGGTATAAAAATATTAACATCTAGATGAAGAGAGGAAGAAATATCAGAAGCTAAAAATAAAATTTTGTGGTCAATTATATGATTAATATTTATTTGATTTATAGAAGCATGGCAAGCATTTATATATAACTGACAAATTCGTGATTGAGCAAACTTATTTGCTACAATTGAAGAACTAGCATTATTCTTTGCCTGACCTGTTGCAATATTCTTTTTAACATTAGCTTGATGGTATTATATAACTTCAAATGGTGATGATGAAAAGGTAAAAAAAGCGAAAAGTATAATTGTAAATATAATAATTGCAACTATAATACTTTTAGCATCACATGCATTCTTAAAAGACTTAATTACTCTAATAATCTAAAAAATGAAAAATATATTAATAAAAATACTAATTTTGATATGAATAATATGATTAATAAATGTAAATTTTATTTATAATACATATGCAGAAGAAGAAAGTGGAATAGTAATAGTCGTAACAGAAAAAGTACCTTGAGCTAATTGTACTCCAAAAGATAAAGATAAAGATTGAGTAATATTAAATTATAAATGTAATGTAGCTAAATGATTTTGATCTGTTACAATTATGTTATGAAATATTATTAAATATTTTACATATCTTGCAGCATTAGCATGAGTATTATATATAATAATAAATGGTATAATGTATTCAATGTGATGAATAGATCAATGAATGAAAGATGAAGCAAAAAAAAGAATTTCTTGAACTCTTATATGATTATTACTATTATTTATTAGTTGAGTTGTACTAAATTTGATTGCACCATGGATATATAAATAGCAAGCTCTTACCTGAATCCTTATCCAGCTTTAGCTGGACAAGGGGCTACATTTGAAGCCTCTTTCCCCTGACACGTGTCCAGTCTTTAGCTGGAAAGGGAGAGAATTGATCCCCTTGAGGGTGAATCCTGTGGACAAGAGAGAGGTTGCTTTATGAAATTAATAATATAAAAAATAGTCTTACTTTTAAACAAGTAAGACTATTTTTTGATATCAATTGGTTGCGGAGACTGGAATCGAACCAGTGATCTTCGGGTTATGAGCCCGACGAGATACCACTTCTCTACCCCGCGGTAAAAAAAAATGCAATAATATATGGTACGGCCACGGGGAATCGAACCCCGGCTGCCTGGATGAAAACCAGGAGTCCTAACCTCTAGACGATGGCCGCATATCTCTTATTGCGTGTTTATTATATATAAAAATAAAAATAGTCAAATTTATTTTGACTATTTTTTTATAATTTTTATTACTTACTTAACATTTCTGAAACACCATCCCATTCATCAGGTGGTGAATTTTTTATATATATTTCACACATTTCTAAATATATTCTTGCTGCCTTATCTCAAATATCTAATAAACTTTGAAATATTTCTTTTGCTTGTACGAATTCTCTATTTAAATATAACTTAGTAGCATTTTCAAATCTATACTTTATTTGTAGTTTATCTTGAGTTACTTCTCATTTTTTTCATAATAATTCATATATCTTTATAGGTATAATTTTTCATTTAACCCTTATTTTATCCAAATATCTAAACTCAAAATTTTCATTTTGTAAATCATAAATAGTTTCACTAACACATATAAATGTACCATAAAACTTATTTACTCATTCCAAACGTGATGCAAGATTTACATTATCTCAAAGAGCAGTAAAATTCTTTTTTCATCATTCGCTTCAAATATCACCTACAACAGCAGATCAAAAATGTATTCATATTCTAGCTTTAATATCTCAGAATCATCTATCTTTCCATATTTTATTTAATTCTATTAATTTTGTTTGTTGTAATAATGCTGAATTACAAATTCTATAAGTTGATAAATTATCAACTCCAAATACTCACCATAATGCCATTATAGCATCTCATTCATATTTATCAATGTATCATTTATCAGACATTATTATATTAGACATTTCACCTAAATATTCTCTTAGAAATAATACTAATTCTTCTGGTGATAATTTTTCAGATATACTAGTAAATCATTCTATATCAGAGAAAAATATTGCAATTTCTTTTTTTTCTCAGTTTAAGTTAATAAGTCATGCTCATGATAATATTTCATTTGCAACATCTTCAGAAACATACTCAGATAGAGCTTTATTTAACTTCGTTTTATGTTTATTTTCTATATAGTATTTGAGTATATTTGATATTACTAGGGAAAATATAAAAGCAAATGCTAATTCTACAGGAAAATTCAATAGATAACTAGTAAATATTGTAGAATAAAGAACAAATAGTAAAAAAATTGAAATTAATGAAATATTACTTAAAATTAATACATATGATGATTTACTAATATTAAAATATACAGATACAATAATTAATAAATAAATTAACATCCATTCAATATTCTTATCTAAATACTTAATTGAATTATTAGTTAATATTGTATTGATAGCATTTGCATGAGTATAAACTCAATATTCTATTCAAAGTGGAGTAGAAAATGTGTCTTTGATTCACTTTGCTGTAGCTCATATGATTACTATTTTATCTTTGATTATTGATTTATCAAACTGATTATAGTAAATATCTAAATATGATTTCTTGAAAAATTTGCTACTTTCGGTATAATTAATTAAAATATTTTCTTTTTTATCTATAGAATTAATTATGTCCTTGTGTATTTTAATATCAGATTGTTCTAACTCAGAATTTAATAATTTATTAGCTATAGATAATTCATTATCAGTAAAAGTACTAGATCTTACAAGTACTATATTATTTCATATATAAACATTTTTATTATCTAAAACTGGTTTTACTGTTAATAATGATGGATCATTATATATTTTAGAATAAAATCATCTAATAATAGATATAACAAAATGGTCTTCATAATTATCAGAAAGTCTGAACTTGAAAAAAGGTTTAATAGAATAAACAACTTTATTAATAGTATCAATATTTGGAGCTAAGTATCATCAATTGTACATATAGTCTCAAAAATTTCAATATGGTTTTTGCAATATTCAAGTAGAATCAGTCCATAATCATAATACAACATTTCAAGCTTTTTTTATAGACTCAGATAATATTTCATCAGAATAATCAGAGCTTTTTTCTCAAAATATCATATCCAATGCAATAACTGAAGCTCATGCATTAGTCAAATTATCTATCACTGTAGCATGATATTTCCTATCAAATGGAAATCTTCATAATCATTCTAATGTTATATTTCAAATAGTATTTTTCCTTCAAGCTAAAGTCTCCTCATCAATTTCTACAACAACAATATTTTTACTTATATTTAAATTATTAAATTGAAAATAAATATCTTGTATTTTTTTATTAAAAACATACAAAACATTAGTACTACTTATAACAAATACAAATAAAAATAAAATAGTAGATAAAAAAATGGATAAAACATTTCTATTCTTTATTAATATGATTTTATCTTTAAACATAATATTTAATTATTAATTAATTTATTAGATATCTTATCCAATATTTGTTTTCATTTTTCATCTGCTTTTTGCTGAATATTCTTTAAATCTTCAACATCTATATTAATATTTTTTAATGTATTAATAGAACTACCAAAAAAATTTTTTAATAATCAAAATTCATCTGATATTCTATTTTGTATATCTACTGGAATTATTGATTTATTCAAATAATCATTTAAATTAAATTTATTTAATACCTCTTTATTATCTGACAAAATATTTAATAATTTATCTAGGCTTTCGTAATTTTTTGAATCTATTATTTCTTTGAAATCAAATAAAGTACTATTAATTAATATATCTTTATTTTCTCACTGAGATAATTGTAATAACTTATCTTTTATTTCTAATTTTAATTTGAACAAATCTACATCAGAAGATTGTACAAAATTCAGTTTTTGATAATCATACAAAAATTTATTATATAATTCAGTTTTTTTAACATCATCAGTTAAAGCTTGTTTTATATCTATATTTACCAATTTATTTATACTTTTTAAATCTTTTTCCAATCTATATCTCAAATTTAATATTAACTCTTTATCAAATTGTTTATTTATTTCTTCAAATGATTTATCTTTAATAGACTTAATAAAATTTTCTAATTTAATAAAACTAAATGTTTTTATATCAAAAGGCTCTTGTTCATTTATAATAAGTTTTTCTCAATTACTAGTAGTTAAATCTATTTTATGATTTGTGACATACAAATAATCATTTTCTAAATCTACATTGAAAACTGTTCATCTTACTGCTGCTTCTGAGTCTCTGAAGTATTGTTTGAAATATGAATTTTCACCAAAAAAAGATACTATATTTGACCAACTCTTACCACTTAACAAATTAAAATTTATATTTATTTGAGATAAATCACTTGAAATATGTAATTCTGATATTTTTATGCTAGAATTTCATCATAACCTAGTTACACTACCTTCTCACCATTCCAATACTACTAGAGAGTCATTTCATATTGTTTGTACCATATCTCAAACAGTAAGTTTTGTTTTCTCTTTTACAAATAATGAATTTTCATTTAATTTTGCTTCTCAATTAATTAATACTACATATGAATAAACATTTTTATTTTTTTCTAAATATGAACTTAAAAAAAGTGTTAATACAATTCATATTATTGTCATTATTATAAAAATAATAAATTTATTTTTTATTTTTAACATTTTAATTATTATATAAGTAAATAAATTAAGTTAAAGAAAATAATTATTAGTATTATTTTATATAAAAATTTTAAATATACAAAAAATATGAAAAAACAATACATTTTCTTGATAATTATATCGATTATACTTTATATATCTTATTTAATACTAAGTTTCACATACAAAGAATATAAAATAAATGAAAATATAGAATATATCAAAGAATTAAACATTCAGATAAAAGAAAAGATAAATATATCTGAAAAAATAATAAGATATAAAAGTTCTTTAGCTTATAAAAATAAGATATTAAAAGAGCAACAATCTTTTAAAAATATATGAGAAAAAGTAGTATATTTAACAACAGAAAATATATATAATAAATTTACTACAATTGAAACAAAAAATGAAGAAGATATAATAAAAACAAATATTGAGATATTAAAAGAGAAAGAAAAAATTATTGTAGATGAAATGAGCATATATGAAAAATGGAAAAATTTAATTTATAAAAAAAATACTTACATAGAGTAAGTATTTTTTTTTATAAATCTGAAAAATCTGAAGGTATACTATCCAAATCACGAATTCTATCATTTGATGATTTGCTATTACTTGAAGTTCAAAATATTTTATCTCATATTTCTTCTATTTTTTCAAAAATTCTTTTAGGTTCAGCATATTTTTCTACATCTAATCACAATAATCTTCATAATATTGGAAAAATAAAAATTGTTAATACTGTAACTACTATACCAATAACAGCATATCTAATAGTGTTAATTGCTGGTTTTATTTTTTCATCATTACCTCCAGATAATATCAAAAGTAATCATCCCCATAATATAAAAACTATAGAAAAAACTCCAGAGAACAAAACAAATAATGAGATTGCTAACAAAATAAAATCTCAAAATCCTATAGTTGATCCAAATATAGAACTAGTTTCGTTAAATGCATAAACAGTATCTATAATCATAACAATATATTTAAATAACTAATCTAAAACTTTTAAATTTATTCTCTTAGAAATCTTCATTCAATATAATCTCAACAAAGACCTAATAGAATTAATTGTATTTCAAGCTTTTCAAATAATAATACCCATATCATCTTTATTAACTTTTAAAGTTAATAATACACCCATTTCATCTTCTATTCTATTTATAACTATTTCATTTTTATTTTCAACTAAATTTTCAACAATAAATTGTAAAAATTCTACCTCTTTCATATCATACTTATATTAAAAAAATAATATCCCTCAACATTAAATAATTGAAGGATTTTAATATTATATAGTAATATTATTTACTTTAAGAAGTTTTTCCACTCTAGGTGAAAATTGCACACCGTTTGAAACATAAGCTTTTACTTTATCTAAATCATTTATTTTAAAATCTTTAGAAAGTGGATTATAAAAACCTAATACTTCTATATAACCATGTTTTGCTGCAGCAGTATGTTCTGTAACAACTACTCTAAAAAATGGCATATTTCTTTTTCCAGCTCTAGATAATCTTATTTTTAACATTTTCAAATTATTTATAATATATATTTTTTAGTTATTAAACCATAAATTTAAAATCAAAAATAATTAATTTTTAACTCTAATTTAAGGTTTAAATATTTTTCCTTAATTTTGTAGCCTCTTTCTCCTGACAAGGAGAGAGAATTCAAGAGAGAGGTTTTAAATTCATTTAATGGTGCCCAGAGCGGGAATCGGCTCCCTGCGGGTAGGCCATCCGTTTTAATTGCTCCTATTCGTCGCAATTAAATTCTGCTTTGCAGAACCCTCCTTTCGATTCCTATTATTATAAGCATCGTTAGGTGCATTTATTTATTTTTAATACTTTTTTAGTATGGTGCCCAGAGCGGGAATCGAACCCGCACTTCCGAGGAAACGGGATTTTAAGTCCCGCGTGTCTACCAATTCCACCATCTGGGCAAAATAACTTTTATTGTATAGACGCGATTTATCGCGTCTATATGTTATTTTTACAAAACTCAATGTTTTCTCAATGTTCTTAATCATTTAGCCGATACTCTAATTTTATATACTAAACCCGTTTCTGGATCTTTAATATTTTTATAAAATAAGTTTGGATAAAATTTTCTCTTAGTTGCTCTTAAAGAGTGAGATCTATTATTACCAACAGCTGTTCTTTTTCAAGTTATTTCACAAACTCTAGACATAACAGTTTAATTAACAAATAATAATTTATAATGAAAAGGATAAATAATAATATTATTTACTTTTCTATATTTAATATGAAATCTAAAATTTCAATTATGCTTTAATATCTATACCAACTCCATTAGGAATAGATATATCTTGTAATAATTCCATAGTTTTTGGAGAAGGCTCCAAAATATCAATAATTCTTCTATGTCTTCTTATTTCAAATTGTTCTCTAGCATCTTTATTAACAAAAGTTGATCTATTTACAGTAACTTTTTGTATTTTAGTTGGAAGAGGTATTGGTCAAACAACTTGAGCTCCAGAATCAGAAGCTATAGTAACAATTTTCTTCACAGCTTCATCAAGCAATCTGTGATCAAAAGATTTAACACTTATTCTAATCTTTGTAGTAGTTTTTTTTGCAGACATTATAAATATATAAATATAGTAATAAATATAAATTATTTAATATAATCTAATTGCTTAGTATTATAAACCTCTCTCTTGAATTCTCTCCCCTTAACAGGGGAAAGAGGCTCAATATAGGAATAATACTAAGTTTATTAATTTACATTAAGTATGAATTATGCTATAACTTTAGCAACAACTCCAGAACCAACAGTTCTACCACCTTCTCTAATCGCAAATCTTAATCATTCAGTCATCGCAATAGGAGATTGTAATTTAACAGTCATTTGAACATTATCACCAGGCATAACCATTTCTACTCAAGCAGGTAATTCAATATCACCAGTTACATCAGTAGTTCTGAAATAGAATTGAGGTTTATAACCTTTGAAGAATGGAGTATGTCTACCACCTTCATCTTTAGTAAGGATATATACTTCAGATTCGAATTCAGTATGAGGTTTAATTGATCCAGGTTTAGATAAAACTTGACCTCTTTCAACATCATCTCTTTGGATACCTCTTAATAAGATACCTGCATTATCTCAAGCTTGTCCTTGATCTAATAATTTATGGAACATTTCAACTCATGTAACAGTAGATTTTATTGTATCTCTGATACCTACTATTTCAACTTCTTGTCCAACTTTGATTATACCAGTTTCAATTTTACCAGTAACTACAGTACCTCTACCTTTAATAGAGAATACATCTTCAATAGGCATCAAGAAATCTTTATCAGTTGGTCTATCAGGAATAGGAACAAATTGTTCAACTGCATCAAATAATTCGATAATAGTTTTAGCTCCGTAAGCTTTATCCATATCAGTAGGATTTTCTAAAGCTACAAGTCATGAACCTCTAATAACAGGAGTATCATCACCTGGAAAATTATATTTAGATAATAAATCTCTAATTTCCATTTCAACTAATTCTAACATTTCTTCATCATCAACCATGTCACATTTATTCATAAAAACAACGATGTAAGGTACACCTACTTGTCTTGATAATAATATATGTTCTCTAGTTTGAGCCATAGGTCCGTCAGTAGCAGCAACTATAAGAATAGCAGCATCCATTTGAGCAGCACCTGTAATCATGTTTTTAACATAATCAGCATGTCCTGGACAATCTACGTGAGCGTAATGTCTAGCAGCAGTTTCGTATTCTACATGTGAAGTGTTGATTGTGATACCTCTAGCTCTTTCTTCAGGAGCATTATCAATAGAAGCAAAATCTCTTAAACCTTCACCTCCACCGTATTTATGATATAAAACAGCAGAAATAGCAGCAGTAGTAGTAGTTTTTCCATGATCTACGTGACCAATGGTACCAATATTAATATGTGGTTTAGATCTATCAAAAGCCATAATAATTATGTTTATAATAAATAAAATATAAAGTAATAAAACTTTAACGATTTAATAAAAAAAATCAACTTGTTTTTATTTTCTAGTTTTTTTAACTTTTTTCTCAATCAAAGATAATACTCTTCTTAATTTTCTATGTGCGTGTCCTGTTAATCTAGGCATACTATATTTTGTTAAGATTTATTTGGTATTTTTTTAATTTCACTGTAACAATTTTTACAGCATTCACTAGCCACTTAGTTTCTCATTCGAATTTAATTCTTTGTTGCAGTTTTTGGTAATGACTTACAGCCTTAACAACCTTTCATCATGTTTTAGGTCCTTTTTTATTAACTGCATAGTTTAATCTTCTAGGTCTTTTATTTGCAGGCATATTATAAAATTATGTTATAATTTGATTTCAATTAGAACTCAAAATCGAATTACAAACAGTAATTCTAATTTCCTAATTGTAGTCATTTAATTAAAATGGTGGAGACTAGGAGGGTCGAACTCCTGACCTCCTGCGTGCAAGGCAGGCGCTCTAGCCAACTGAGCTAAGTCCCCTTACAAATATTTTCAACACTTATACATTAGTACAGATGTGCTTCAAAAAAACACTTAAAATCTCTACTTGTTAAGCAAAATATTATGCTGGTATAATTTATTTAATGGCGGACGCGACGGGACTCGGCTCCCTGCGGGTAGGCCATCCGTTTTAATTGCTCCTATTCGTCGCAATTAAATTTTGCTTCGCAAAAACCTCCTTTCGAGTCATATAAATCAATATATTACTCAATAAAAAAATATTTATTTTTCTTATTTTTTAAATGGCGGACGCGACGGGACTCGAACCCGCGGCCTCTCCCGTGACAGGGGAGCGCTCTAACCAACTGAGCTACGCATCCAATCTATATAAATTGCAGAGGGAGTATATTAAAAATTTTTATATATGCAAATTTTTTTTTAACTTTTTTTATTTTTTTGTAAAGTTAGTAATATATTCCCTTTATTATTGCTATTTACTTTAGGTATTTTTTAGATGATAAATATCATGCCATTCATCAAATAAATACAAACAAGAACATCTCAACAATAAATATAATAAATGAAAAATTAAAATAGTAAATATCAGAAAATACTATATTTACATTATTTAAAATCAAAACAAATACAAACAAACTAAGCATAAATGCCACAAATGAATACACTCATCACTGAATTACAAATGGTCCATATATGAATTCCCTACTTCATCATACTAGTCTAGTAATATAAATTTCGTCTCTATAATAATATATAAAGTTTCAGATTACTGAATATATTATAATAGATATTGATACTACAAATATTGCAATAATTACATATAGTCATAATTGTAATATATCTAATATATTAATAATATTAGTTATCTTATTATATTGAGAAGTATAATTTGCAAAATATTCTCTATCAGATGATGATTTAGATAATATAAACATCTTGTTTTCTATTATCATATTAAGTGAAGAATATTGATTTAATTCTATATTTGATAATACAATTGTATCTGGAAGTGGATTATTCCTTTCTAAAATTTTAACCAATCAAGGTTCTTTGGCTCTCATATCATCTAATATATCATCTTTTCACTTGTATATTACATCAATTTTTCATCAATCAACCTTTTTGATATCATCTATCAAATCAATTACTTCTACAGAAGTTTTAGTATATTCTTCATCTAAATATAGTGAAATAGTTAATTTTGAATTAATACTATCTATAAGCTTAAAACTAACATCATGTAAAATAACCAAAATGTTTATGAAAAACATAAGTAAAGTCAGAACTAGAACCGAAGATACACTTAAAAACTTGTTTCTAAGTATATTTTTAACTGAATATTTAGCAATACGACTCAACATAATTAGATATTTTTAAATTAATATTATATTGAGTTTAATTAAAAGATTAATTTTTGCAAGCAGAGAATAAAAAAACAAAGTATGAAATTTTCATACTTTATTTTTTAGAAAAATAATTTTTTATACTATTAGTAATATTATCTAACCATTTATTATCTTTTACTTGGCTATATAATAATCCTCATCAAATTACTGTCGTTAATACGTACTTATTAGTCATGAACTTAGTAACTTTATATGCAGGATATATCATTATTAATAATCATAATGCCATAGCTATACTTGCTGATGAATCCTCTATATATTCGTTTAATTTTGTAGTATTTTCAAATTTTAATCATTCTGGTAAATTATTTCTTATTATTCACTTAATTTGATTAAATGGTCAAACTATTTCTTCTCTTGCAAACCTTCATCAATAAATACTAGCTCAAGATTTAAAAAATTCCTTGACTCAATTTGATAAAAATCCTTCTTCTGTTGTATTATATAAGATTTTTTTTATAAGTGCAGATCATAAGTTAGAAAATTTTGTGTCATCTGAATTGTCTATTAATTTATTAGAAAGCCAAGTAATAAATGATATTTTTTCAGAATCTCACCAACTATTTATATCACTATTTCAATTTAGCATTACATATAATTTTGCCATTGAAGATAAAGGAAATGAAGTATTTATTGATTCAGAAATATCAAAATCTACTCATAGTTCTTTTTTTAGATTATTCAAAGTGTCTCATCACAATAAATTTTGTGAAAAATCATATATCGTTTTCAAATCATCATATCATTCTTTTCATTCAAATTCATTAATTTTAAAATCTTTAATATTTCAATTTGTTTGATATATATATCAATTCTTAATCAAATTCAAAGACTTTTTTGCACTATCTGGTAAATTTTCATTTAATCATTCTAGACTTTTTATATCTGTAATATTATTTAGTATCTCAGAGTTTGATAATACTCATTTAATTCATCAAATAGATGTAGCTCAAAAATAAGCTAATTTCTCTGAAAGTATTACTGTTATTTCTTTCCATGTAAATGTTTTTTTCCAATCAAAATCACTTTTATTTACACTTTCTTTTAATGTTATCAATCTATCTTCAGAAGGAAAACATTTTTTAAAGTATTCTGAATCTAGTACATATCTTAAATAATCTTTATTAGTCATAAATGGAGACATGAGATTAATTGAATCATTAGATACAATTTTATCATATGTAACTTTTTCTGTTCTTTTAGTACTTATTTCATCAAAATTTAGATTTTCCATACTTTTTATAGCATTATCTCATCAGTCTTTATTGAACTCTCATTCTGACATAAATAGTAAAATATAATTACTAGTAAATGCTTTTGATATAGTCTCTGGATTTAATTCTAATTTTTCTTTGTTTAGATCTGGTAATCTTGATTTCAATTTAAATTCTGCTTCTTCTAATAATTTTTTTCATTGTTGGTTTAATTCATCTGCTTTAGTATTAGCTGTATTTTCAACAGTTTGAACTCAACTTTTTACTGCCTCTTCTATTTTTATTACTCATGATCATATTCATGATAATTTATCAATTTCTAGATTTAATCAAAATAATCACAATATCATTCAAGAAAATATTTTTTTAAGATTATTTCAAGAAAAAAAGCTTTCTATATCACTAGAAATAGGTTCTTTACTAGTATTTAATTTTTCATCTAAATTATCTTTAGCTATTTTAGTTAAATCTATTCCTAACCATCATAAAACAATTCATCAAAATCATGATTTTTCTTTTACTATTTTGTCTAAGTTATCATATATTTCTGTATTCGATTTGTATTCTTGTTTTTTTTCCGTTTGTTTTTTTTCAGCTTCTAAAACTGCATTTTTAAAGGCGTCAAATCTCTCTTTAAAAGTTTCTTCCGTTTTTTCTACTCTCTCCTCTAATTTATTTAATCTATAATCTGGAGTATTTTTAATCTTCTCATAGAGATCTTTAAAAGATTGATCTTTTTCTATTTCTGATTCTACTTTTTGATATTCAACTTCTGTAAAATGTGACTTTAATACTTCTGTCATTTTATAATTATTATGATATATTTATAATATAATAACATATTATAAATAAAAAAACAAAAAACTAGCAATTTTATTGCTAGTTTTAAATTAAAACTTAGGATTAAGTTTCCCAAGTCATTCACCTGAAAATTGTTCTCATTTCAATCATTTCCATGCAGATCTTACTCATCAAGCTACCATTCATCATGTTAATCACCATGCAGTTCATGCAACCCTATTCAAAGCTTCTTTACCATATTTCCATCCATGTTTTCAAATTGCATATGATAATCATCCTGCTACTAAATATGGAGCAACTACACTTCAAGCTGCAAATGCACTTCAAGCTGCAGCTAAATTTATCCCCCATCTAATTTTATCATGTTTTTGCATCCAATCAAATTCTTTTAAAACTGAGTTTGATAATAATAATGCTGACGCTCCTCAAGCAACTGATCACAATATTGGATTTATAAATCAATTTCAAGCTTTTAATATATTTTCAGTAGCTCATATTGTCCATCAAATAGTCTCTCAAATATGATTATTCGCTAAAAAATCTATACCAGCAGTAATTGCAGGTACAGCCAAAGTTCATTTTGCAAGGTTTGTTCAATTCATACATTTAGTATTAAATATTAATATAATAGTATATTAACATAATTATATTATTTGTCAAGTATATTATCTGTATCTTTATGATTTTTACTAAATTCTCATTCTACATAAGTTCAAACTGCTGGACTTAATACCATTCAAGTTAATCAAACTTCTCAAGCTATAAATCACTTATCTGCTATTCAAGAAGCGCTAGTCCAAGCTTGTTTTGAAAATAACAAATCAGGATTGATATTTCAAAATCTCTTTATAATAGGTAATCATAAAGCACTAAATCAAGCAGATGCAACTGTATCAACAAGTATTTGAGAACTAACATCTACTATAGCCTCATCATAAGAATCATATCATTGATGAGAAAAAGAATTTGAAGCCACTCACGTTACAAATCATAACTTAGCTCAAGCTAAAGCTCAAGCCTTAAATAAAGCCATTCAAGTTAATAATGCTCATTGTCAAACTAAAAGTGGTCACATAAAATATACTCAAGCAATCAATCAAATTCACATAACAACTGTACCAGCTCAAGGTGTAAAAGTATTTTTATCCTTCCAATCAAATATTCATTTATTTCAATTTATATCCTGATAAAGCTCGTATATTTCAGCTAATTCTCAAGTTAGATTTAAATCTTTTGAATTTATTCAATTCCAATCAAGCAAAGATTCATCGAAATTACTAGATAAGTTTTCATTTAATTCATCTAAAGAATCTTGTACTGACTCTAATGATTTATTTTTTATAAAATTTGGATTTAATAAATCTTCATCTGATGATTCATTAAAAACATTTAAAATTCTTGCCAATGCTCACAAAGAAATTTTTTCTTCATATGATAATTCATTATAATGTTTATCAATATTTAGTAAACTATTAAATCCTGCTTTTTTTAATAATTCTTCTCAAACATTTTGTTTATAAATTCCATTTAACTTTCCAACTACTTCATCAACTATAATTTTTGAAGATCTTCATTTTATTTCTTTATCCTCAACTTTAACCTTCATCATCTTTTTATTAGCTAATTCTTCAAGAACTCATCATTTTTTATACATCAAGTAAATCAATAATTCATTGACTAATTTATTATCCTTATTTCAATCATTTATTTCTAAACTACTATATTCAAAATTTGTTTGATTATGATATTCAACATCTCAATTTATTTTTAATGCTCATCTGCCTGTTAAGGCTTTAATTAAATTTATAAAATCTTTATTTGAAGCATTTTGTTTTTTAAATTTTTCTATTGTATGTAAATAAAGTAATCTCAAAAATTTAGAATTTACTTGTTCTACCATTTTTGAAGTTTTATAATTTTCACTTAATACTCTATTTGTATCAATAATATAAGATACTAAATCATTAAAATCCATTCCATTTACTAATCTTGAAACTTTTTCATTGATATCTTTTTCTGACATAGAAAAATATCTAGCTCATCACTCATATTTATCTCATAATCAAGTGTAAAATTTCAATTCATTTTTAAGTATTCTATTTTTTTTTGATGACTCTCATATTATATCATAAGCTCCAAATAATTTTTCATTTTCTAGTTCTAATAATTCCTTTAATTGTTTTAATGTTTTTCATTTTAAATCTTCTCAATATTTGTTTGTTTTAACGAAATCATCATCATCTATTTCTCAATTAAAAAATATTCAATTATTATCAATATAAATTGATTCAATTGCATCTTGTATATTATTAGATCTTTTTTCTAAATCTTTTAATTTATCTCATTTTAAATTAATATTTAATAAATATTTCTTTATATTATCTATAGTGAAATCAATAATAGTTCAATTATCAAGATGAATATAAAAACTATCCTCATAAAAATTAGTAGCTTCAATATTTTGTAAATTTAAATTATTTTTTTCGAAATAATCTATTACAAATGACTCAAAATCCCATTTTTTTAATTTATCTCAGAAAAAACCATTATTTTCATATACTCTAGATAATGCATACATTTTATCAAAGTCACTAATTACTTTTGTATATCAAAAAGACTGAAAAATATCTTTTTCAGTTTTTGATTCATATAATTCAGTTACTTTATTAGTCATAAATTATCTAGTAATTTGTAAACTTTTTATCGCTTTTTCTATTGATTTTAGTGCTCATTTTTGTGTTGTAGATTTTATTTTAAATCTTAAATCATCTAAATTATTTATTCCATCAGGTAATTTTGTAAAATCTATATGTTTAAATAAATCTACCATTTCTGCTTCTGTTCTGATATTTAATCAATTATTATATATTAATGTATAATACTCACCATAATTAATTACTGATTTAGTTGATTTTAAGAAATCTTTTAATCATTTATCTGTTTGTATTTGATCCAAATATCATGATATTTCTAATGATTTTTCAATTTCTCATCTAGAAATAAGCTCTAATTGTAATGGTTTTAATATATCAGATATTTCTTTTTGTTTAGCTACTAAATCTATTTTAGTATCTACAGATTTAGTTAATTTTTCTTGAGAATCTAATTCTGTTTTCTTATCATTTATTTTTGTTTCAAAATCATCAATTAAAAACTTAATATCAGGATTATTTCTATCAATTTTTTCTGTTTTAATATAATCATTTAATTCTTTCTCTAAATCTTCTAATTTATTTATACTATCTTTTTTATCTATATCACTAATAATTCTAGACAATTCACTTTTCTTTATATCGATATCTAAACTACTAATCTTATGAATTTCAAATTCTTTTACTTTTTCTATAAATGGAACTAATTTGTTTCAAAACAATGATATAATACTATTTGATTTAGTTATATCAGTAATTCAAAAATATGATTTAAAATTGTTTATTATTTTTTCTTGTTCACCTAGATTTTTTACATCAAAATCAATAAAAGATTTGTTTAATTCTGAAATATTTATATCTACTAATAATTCATTGAACATACTTCTAGTAGTATTTTGATCTACTATAATATTTGTTTTTAATACATTATTTAATTCTTTAAAAAATTCATCTGATGTATAATCTACTCATTTATCAATACTTTGGTATAGATTTAAAAAATCTGTATCTGGTAATCTATTTCAATCAACTAATCATTTATAAAGTTTAGCTAACTCTAATTCATTAGTTCTAAAACTTTCAATATCAAATTTTCAATTTTTAAAGATTCAAAACTTTGGATTTTTAAAATCTTTATCAAACAATGCTGATCATTCAATGACTAATTTATTTAAAACTCAATCAATATCTTTTTTAAAAATTTTATCATGTATATCCCTATTTGAATTTAATAAAGTAATAGCTCTATTTAAATCATCAATAGTTCAATTCCACAATCATATTTCAACTTTACTTAAAAAATTCTTAACATTAACATTATTTAAATTATTTAAAGAATTAATATTTATTCAATAATCTTGATGTTTAGTTAATATATCTTTTACAACAAATCAAGGCAAATATCAGTCATACATCTTTGCTAATTCTACTTTTAATTTATCTCAAGTAATGTTAAAAGTTCAATTATCAATATTTTTTGACAATGTATCAAGAATTTTTTCAAAAATAATTTCTTTATCACGAGGGAATTTTACAGAATTTAAATCAAATATATATCTTAGATTTTTAACTATTGTTCATTTCATAATAGATTTAGAATCATCCAATTTATTAGTATATTCTAATCATTTACTTAAAATATCATCAATATCACTAATTTTTACATTTTTTCAATAACTTTTTAATTCAGTAATTTCAGGAATAGTTATTCAATATCTATCAACAAATCATGATCAGAATTTCATAACAAGATCCATTTTTCATCTTGACCAAATATCAGATAATTCCAATTTTCAATTATCTATTTTGTGAAAAATAATATCTAAATCTGCTTGAGAACCTACCCAATCTCATGATTTTACTAATGCTCAAAATTTAAATAACATAGAATCTCAAGAAGTAAGACTTGAAGGAGCAATATTTCAGTATCCTTGTTTTACTTTTTCTACAACGAATTTATCCCATTTTTCCTTAAAAGATAAATCACTATTATCAGAAGCCATAAAAAGATACTTAGAGTTTAATTTTTTATCTATTAATCATAATATTTCAGATTGAGTTAAGTATTTTTCATTAACAATTAATAGTAAATCTCTTTTTATTTTATCGATTGAAAAAGGTTTATCTTTCAGTGATTTAGTGTAATCATTTATCCTTTCTTTTAATATATTTTTTTCAGTTCATGATATATTTAAAGATTCAATATAATTTTTTAAATTTATAATATTTTTTGATTCTTGACTTGCCCCATCTACTTTAATAACTCATTGTGAATCAATATCGACTTTTGAATCATCAAAAACATAAGACAATCATTTATTTAAATCATCCTTTATATTTCATCTCAAATTAAAAATTCTAGTAGCACTATCTCTAAGAGTTACTCATGTAGGCCATCCTGATGGAGAATTGATAAATGAATTCAATAATCTTCTTGGCCAATAATGATTTTCATATAAAGATAAAGATTTTAACCAAAAAGTATCAGAGTTAACATTTAAATATCATTTCAGATTAATTAATTCTTTTTCAAAAGCCAGTATAATTTTCGGATCACTTATAGTTTTTAATTTATCTTCCAATTTATATAAAGCTTGTAATCTTTGAAAATATTCATCTCTTAATTCATTAGCTACAGAATCTCAAAATAAAGTTTGGTTTTTAGAAAAATCATCTATTCTTATAGGTTTTTTCTCCTTAGTAATTACATCATTTCAACTAGAATCCTTTTTATGGGCAGAAATATTTATAAATGGATGATTTTTTAATCACATTTTTGCCAAATTATCCATAAGTATTCTTCTCCATAAAGTTTCAGTATAATTAATTGAAGCTAAAATAGTTAATATTCATACAATAGTATCACCTGTCCATGTAAACCATTCTGCATTATTAGCAAAATTTTCTTCCATATCATCTATTGTTTCCCATTTTGTTATTTTGTAAGGAATAGTTAACGGATATAATCACTTAGAAATAATAAACAATAATGAATTACCAAAAGCCTCCGAAATATTTTTTCAAAAGCTTTGAAATTGTGATTCTGCATCTTCCTTTAATAATTTTACATATGAGTATGCTTCATTTTTATTTTTAAAAGTTACAATATTTCAGTCTCAAAAATCTATTGCTACATTTCACTCATCTGAATTATCAATTTGTTTAGCTAAGCCATTAAATTTTTCATTCAAAAAATCTAGTCAAATATCTTTTTTTTCTTCTAATCATTTAGATAACAAATCTAAATTTGTTATTATAGCTTTTTGATAACTTTGATTTAAATTTTTATATTCTTTTGAAGAAATTACTACAGATTTTAAATTATCTAATTTATTTAAAAATTCATCAAAATTATTTACAGATCAGTCTATTTTAATATCTTTAATACTTTGATAAGTCTCACTTCAAAAAACATAAGTAGAGAAATCTGAAAATTTATCTCATAATTTTTTTGAAATATTATAATCAGTTTTAACTTCATCTGATCATTGTTTTGCTTCAGTCACTAAATCAGTTTTTCATTTTTCATAATTATTAGTGAATTTTTGCAACTCATTTAAATAATAATCTACTTCATCATATTTTTCATCTTGTGAAGATTTAAGTAATTTTCATAAAATTATCTTTGAACTATTTAAATTATCTGGATTTAAATTATTTACAATTGATAATAATAATGGCTTTTTTGTAATTAAAACTAAATCATTTTCAAATATAGTTAAAATATCAGAAGAATTAGATGTTTTTGATAATCAATCTTCATTATTTAGTTTTTCTATATTTACATCCTCATTATTTCATTTTAAAGAATCTGTTAATCACATGGTACGATTTTATAATATAAATTATTTATCAAGCTTATCTAAGTTTTTACATATGATTTTACTTCTATATCTATATAATGATTTAAATCATCATATATAACTTGCGCTTTGCTTATTATTTCTTTACTATATCCTGTTTTTGAATTAGCAATACTTTTAAATACTTCTAATATTTTAGATAATGAAGTATTGTCTCACATCATATTATTAATATCTTTTAATTGATTATTATTTGGATATTTTTGAAAAAATTCTACTATTTTTGATTTATTTAATATTTCTTTTACAACTTCATCCGAAACAACATGATTCATAAATTCAATTCTTTTAATTGTTTCCAACTTATCCATATAAATATTTTCAATTGTATCTTTTTTGTCTATCAATCAACTCAATTTATCATAAACCAAACTATCATATTCACTTTTTATTTTTGCTAATTTAGTTAAATCATTTTCTTTTCCTAGTGCTACTTCATATTTTTTAACTAATTCTGATACAATATTTTTTAATTCTTTTAACTTAGCATCTTTTATAACTGAATCCATAGTATCAATAACTTTTTTACTATCTACTATTTCATTAACTACTTTTGATACTTCAGTTGTATTATTTATATCCAAATTTGCTATGTCAATTTTTATTTCAAATTTAGAATCTAACTCTATTACTTTTGTATGTATATTTGCAATTATAATCTCAAGTAATGGTCTTTCAGTAGTACTTCAAATCTTTTTATCAATATTTTCAAATATATTATCAGATGATGGAATTGTAATTTCTTTATTAACATATTTTCTCCATAATATATCTATTTCTTGTATAAGATTATAAGATTTAATTAAATCTCATCTAATAGTTTCAAATTCTACTAATAATCATTGTAATGTTTTCTTATGATTTTCTAAAGTAAGACTATCAATATTTCAAGTCAATACTATTTGATCTATTTTTGATTTTATATCATCTGTTTTTCTTTTGTATTCTACTTTTACTTTTTCATAATTTGTATTTACATTGTTATATTTAACCGTAATAACATTTAAACTTTCAGAAATCTTATTTTCTAATTCAGTTTCTGAAGATAAATACTTTTCTAACAATATATCAACTTTTTTAAAATTATCTTCATTTTCATCATAAAATTTTGCAAAATCTTGAGGTTTAGATTTTTCATTTGGTACATTTTCTAATAATTTTTCTAATGTTTTTATAGTTTCTTCATCTTTTGATAATTCTGCCTCTTTTCTCAAATCTCATAATAAATCAGTATATTTTCATCAATTATTTCATTCTAATTTAGCTCATTGTTCACATAACTCTAATTTTTTAGAATTATAAGCACTTAATAATCATGAATTATCAGAACCTAATAATCTTTTATTATTTGTGTCAAAATCATATTTTATTTTTTCTAATTCTTTTACTTTTCTATCTATAGAAACCATTGTATCTAATTCTACATTTTGATTAGCCAATTTTATATCATCTATTTTTGATAATGAATCATAATAAATTATTTCACTCTCATAAATATCTAATATTCATTTAATATTTGTTGATAATGATTTATTTTTATCTAAATATTCTTCTAATTTAATTTTGGTATTTATATCATTTCAAGTCTCAATATTAACAGGATTTGTCATTATTTGCAATAAATCATTCTTCACATCTTTATCAGTTATATCTACAAGTTTTTCTTTTATTAATTTATCTGCAGTTTCATTTTGAGTAAATCATTTATTTGTGTTTAGATAATTTTCCATTAATCCATCTATGATTGACTTATTATACAATAAATCTTTAACATTTACATCTCATACTTCTCTATTATTTAACAAATGATACTTAACATAATTGACTAAATCTTTTTCTCTTTGAATTTTTTCTTCTGGCTGTTGATTTAATGGGAATAATTCTGTACTATTAGACAATAATTTTTTTATTCAATCTGCATTGTATTTAGTACTTTCTAAATCACTTATTTTTATTTCTGTAAATTTAGTATCATTATTAACAGTTTCAGATACTAAATCAAAATCTTTAATATATTTATCCGTATTTTTATTTTTTGAATTTTCTACACTGAAATTAGAAACTATTGAATCATATGACTCACTAATCTTTTTAGTTATATCTCATGAATTATCTCATAGTTTATTAGATAAATTAGATACCCATTCAGGCGTTTCAAATTTATTCTTTCATTCGTTTACTCATTGTTTAACTCACTCATATCATTTTCATACTAATTCAGATCATTTAGTTAATAAATCTCAAATTAATTTATCTCATCATAAATATGCTCATCAAAAAATCCATGCTAACCTTCAATACCACGATGACATACCTGGAATATTTTCAAATTCTGGTATCTTATTAAATGCTCAAAATATGAATGCAACTAATCAAACCAATTTCAACTCTCAACTATGATTAGCAAATGCTTCTTTTGGTCATTTATCTCTAATATCTTCATAAAATGTTTTTCCATTATCTCACTTAGTATTTAATAGTTTTTGAGTTTGAGGATCATTGTTTAAAGCTTTATTTCATTTATTCATAGATGATTCTACTCTAGAATTAAAATTCTCATCCTTTCATCATGATATTTTTTGATACTCTGCTAGTTTATGTGATAAAACTATTTTTGATTTACTTGAAGCAAAAGGATAACTATTGGCAAAATCTATACTATCTAAAGTATCATTATCAATTTGTTTTAGAGCTTCATGTGTTTTTATAGCTGTATCAACAAGTGGAATAAGTGTTTGTACATGCATTTCCATGAATGTAATTTTTCATATTTTTCAATCCACTTCTAATCAATTTTTCCTTTGAAATTCTTCGATTAGATATTTAAAATTATCCAAATTTAAAGGATCAGTTACATGAAAAAAATCTTTTGCTGTTTCAAATGCTTTAGATCTAGAAACTCATATATCTTTTAAAGTAGCTCAAGTTAATTGAGTTTCTAGATTATTTAATTTTTCAGTAGCTTCTTGAGTTAAATCATTTTTTTCAGGCATAGTTAAAGTATCAATAGCATCAATTTTACTATTCACATTTACTTGTTCAGGATTTTGTAATTCAGAATTTTTGTGTTCTGAGTTATAATTTTCTATTCACATAAATTTGTAATTAATTTTTAAAATATATTTATATACCTTTTTATAATAACATAAAAAAAAAGTCTAAGCAATTTATTACTATTGACTTTTTATGTAATATATTTATTAAACAGGATTGATTATAAAATTTGCAGGTTTTCAGTCTATTTTTTCATTATATGAACCATTTTTTATTAGTTTTTTTAATATTGGTTCTGACTCATTAGCACTATATGTCACTTTTTCATTATTAGCTTGAATAATAACTAGTCATTTTTCAAATGAAACACTTTCTAATACTTCTTTACTCAAACCAAAAATATTTGCTTGAATAGATAATTTAAAATGTTTATCTCAGATTATTAATAAACTATTTTTTGGATCAATTGATATTTTTTCTAACTTATCAGACACTTTTATTAATCATTCATTTAAATATTCTTCAAATGTTTTTTCTTTTTTTAACTCTATTTCTTTTATATCATTATCAATTTGTATATTTTGGGACTTTACTTCTTGGATCTTTTTTGTTAATATTGTACTATCACTTAAATCACTTGTTTTTAATCATGATGTTTCTATAATTTCTTTATTTGCATTTATTAATTCTTGTTTCTTTTCAGTGTTTTTTTCAACAGAAATTTGATTTAATAAATCTTGTTGTTTTTTCAATTCTTCTTGTTTTTTAGATTTCTCTTCAATTTCTTTATTTATATTCATATTTTTTGCTGCAATTTCTTGATTATTATTATTAATATCTAATTTTTTAATACTATTTAATTTTGTTACAAATTTATTAATATCTCAATCTTTAGTTAATACATTTCAATCTTTGTCTTTTAATAACATATTTATTCTAAGTAATTGCTCATTTTTAGTATTTCAAGTTAATATAGATTGCCAAAAATCTTCACTAGAATAATCTATCTCCTTCTCATCTAAATATTTATAAAATAATTCTAATTTTTTTGGTTCTAATTTTTTTAAATCTTCTAATTTAATTTTATTTATCAAGCTATTTGATGGAGATTTTTCAACTAAAGATAATAAACTTGAAAGTGATTTTTTTATTTTTCAGTTTGATTCAAATCAATCTAAAAATCATTCTCATAAAAATAATGATAATATAAATCATAATATAGGATACTGTAATGAAATCTCTTTTAAAAAACTATTTATTTCTCCTACAAATTCTGAAGGTAAAGTGTCTAATAATCATTTAACTTTATCTCATACTCATTTTAAATTATCAAATGTTTTAATTTTATCTAAAGTATTATTCTTTATATCTTCTATTGTTATATTTTTAAATTTTGAATCGTTATGATAAATTAATTCTCTTACTTTATCAAAAGAATCTAATTGCTTATTTTGTAATTTTGCATTTTTAATACTTTCAAAACTATCTCAAATCAATTCATCAAAAGATCAAAAAAGTATATTTCAAGATTCACTTTGAACATTAATACTTAATTCTTTTTCTAGATTGCTTAAAGTATTAATTAATTCTTCAGGTTTAAATTCTTTTGTATTCTCTCACTGTTTACTTATTCACAAAAGTCAAGACAAAGAATTAATTTTTGAACTAATTTTTCAAACTATTATTCACAATCAATCATCAAAATTTATACTATTTAATAATTTATCCCATAAAATAAGTTTTATGTTTTCTTTCTCAGAAGAACTTAAAGAAATATTTTTTAATTTTAAATCGAAATAAATATCACTAATACTAAATAATTTTGCCATTATTTCATTTTTTGATCACATTTTTTCTTTAAATTCTCAAAATGTAGGTTTTTTAGATAATTCAACATTATTTCAAACATCTTTTGATAAAGATAATAGTTCATTTTTAGAATCTCATTTCAGATGCTTTTGTATATAATCCCTAACTTGATTTTTTCACTCTTCAGTTTTAACCTCTTTAAATAAATTATCAATTGCTGTTTTTTCTGCATCGGTAAAATCCCTTCACTCAGGAATGTTTAATTCTTTGATTTTATCAATTACTTTATCAGCTGATGTTTTAGATTGTTCTGGTGTCATAATTATTAATAAATTATAAATATATATTAATAGAATAACATTTAATAAAATAAATTGCAAAAAATAAGAATTTAATATAATTTATATAAATTTTACAATAAATAATAAATTATGCAATTATCAGACTTCGACTACGAATTACCAGAAGAATTAATAGCTCAAACTCCAATGGAACCAAGAGACCATTCTAGGCTATTAAATATAAATTTGTCTAACTCAAGTATTACAGAAACTAAATTTTACGATATTATAGATGAATTATGAGAAAATGATGTATTAGTATTGAACAAAACAAGAGTAATAAATGCTAGACTTCATTGATATATTACATCTTCCCTTACCAAGGGAAGTCCCGAAGTATGAGGGGATGGGTTAACAAAAAAATGTGAAATATTTCTTCACAAACAAATATCAGACAATACTTGGGATTGTCTAGTTTTTCCATGAAAAAAATTAAAACCTTGAAAAGTAATTAATTTCTATTTAAATGTAGCTTCATCTCCCCTGACACGTGTCCAGTCTACCCCGCTAAAGACGGGACTCGTAGCTGGAAGGGGAGAATTGAGAGGGGGTCTGCAGGAAGAATTGTGAGGGGTTCCAATTATGTCCGCTACTATAAAAGATATATCAGACTCTGGAAGAATAGTAGTATTCGATAAATGATGAATAGAATTCTTAGAAATAGTTGAAAAGCTATGAAGTATTCCCCTACCTCCATACATAAAAGAAAAATTGGAAAACAATGAGAGATATCAAACAGTTTTCAATGAAGTTGAGTGAAGTGTAGCAGCACCTACTGCATGACTTCATTTCACAGAAGAATTAATAGAAAAACTAGAAAACAAATGAGTAAGATTTGAAAAAGTATTACTTCATGTATGATTATGAACATTTAAATGAGTAGAAACAGATAATATATTAGAACATAAAATGCATCACGAATATATAGAACTGGAACAAGAAGTAGCAGAAAGACTTAATAAATACAAAAAACAATGAAAGAGAATAATATCAGTTTGAACTACATCTATTAGAGTTCTAGAGAGTTTTGCTCAAGATAATTGAGAATTAACATATTGATCAAAAGATACAAATATATTTATTTATCCTGGATATAAATGGAAAATAGTAGACTGAATAATAACAAATTTTCACTTACCTAAATCAACATTAATAATGCTTGTGTCTAGTTTTGCTTGATGAGAACTAATAAAAAAAGCATATCAATATGCTGTAGAGAATAAATTTAGATTCTTCTCTTTTTGAGATGCTATGTTTATAAAGAAGTAAAAAACAGGAGGCCTAATTTTTAATTACCTCACTCTTCGAGTTTTTCAAAAGGTAGTATCAGTAATTAGTGAAAGTGGATGGATTAAAATTATATACAAAAAAATGAAGAAATATTTCTTCATTTTTTTATTTAACATCAACTAACTCAATATCAAAATTAAGAGTTTTACCAGCCATAGGACTATTTCCATCTATTGTTACATTTTTATCATCTACTGCAAGAATTTTTAAATTTCACATTTGAGTAGGTAATTCAGCTCAAACTTCTAATTTTATTCAAGCATCTGTAAATGATTTCAATTGTGTTTTTGGAACAACTTGAGTATTATTTTTATCGTACTCTCAATATGCGTCTTTTGGAGCTAATTTTAGTGTTTTTTTATCACCTATTTTCATTCATACTACTCAAGCATCAAATCATTTTATCATTTTACCAGCTCAAACAGTAAATGATATAGGTGTTCATCTATCTAAACTACTGTCAAATTTCTCTCAATTTTCAAAAGTACCAGTATAGTGGACATCAACAGTGTCTCAAGCTTCTACTACTTTGTTCTTCATAGCTTCTTTTTTTACTAATTTATTAGCTTCAATTTCTTTTAATTTTGCATCTAAATCAAAAGTAATATCTTTAAAAGTACCATTATTATATTCTTTTATTTCTAACGATACTATTTTTACTTCTTTTTCAGGTTTATCAGAAGAATCAGTTTTTACTTTTGCTATTTTGTCTACATTTTCTATTCATTCAACTACTTGTCAGAATACTGAATGTTTATTATCTAATCATCTACTATTATCAACTTGATTAATAAAAAATTGGCTTCAATTAGTATTAGCTCATGCATTAGCCATAGAAATAGAATAAGGTATATTTGACAATTCTTTAGAAAATTCATCTTCAAACTCTTTTCAAAAAATACTTTCTCATCACATACCAGTTGCCGTAGGATCTCATCATTGAATCATAAAATTATTTATAACTCTATGAAAAGTTACATTATTATAATACCCCTTCTTTGCTAATCATATGAAATTAGTAGTAGTAACAGGTACTAAATCAGTAAATAATTTAATAGTCATTGTACCATTCGTAGTTTTCATAATTGCTACAACATCTCAGTTTTCTAGTGCTTTAGTTTGTATATTTGTCATATTTGTATCATTATTAGTAGTTAAATTTTCTATAGTTCCAGTAGCTTGTGAACCTGTTTGAGTATTTCAAACATCCTTATTTGTGTTACAAGATACTAAAAACATAATTAAAAGTAATAAACCTAGTTTCTTCATAATTTTTTATTAATAAATATATTATTTTTTCAATTTCAACTTGATTTTATTCACGCTACTTTTCTTTGAAAAAAGTTGCAGGACATATTGTAAGAATTTTTCATCATTTTCAAAATTCTTATTCAAACTTCTCAATCTATGAACTGTTACAACGCTAAATTTTACATGTGTATCCAAATCCAAAAATTCCCTAAGTTTATCTATTGATATATTTTCTGTGAAATCAATTTGATAATTAATTCATACTTTTTTGATTGATATTATTCAATACTCTCATGCTTTTAACTTCAATTTAAGTAAATCAAAGAAATTATTAGTAGCAATAGGTGTTGCTCTATTTATATCTCTGAAATCACTTATAATATTTTCTAAATCTTCCATACTATCCAAGCTCTCTATTTCTCTATAGAAATTTATTTTATCTAGCTCAGATCAGAAATACATATCATCTATATATGCAGCAATATTTAAATCAATACTTGTATTAATTTTAATTTTCCTTTCTTTCTTTATATCTTCTAATAACTGTCCTCACTCAATCTCTCCCAAAGGGAGAGAAGAAGCTACAACTATTTGGTCTATTCCCTCGCCCTTTGGGAGAGGGTTAGTGTGAGGGCTATAAGTTGAGTGTAAGTTTATTTTCAACTCTTCTACTTTATCTTCTAGCATTTCCAAGAATAAATTTACTCATATTTCATGTGATTGTCCACTTTGTCTAATACCGAGAATATCTCATCATCATCTAATTTCTAGATCCTTTATTGCCAATTCAAATCATGCTCATAAGTGACTATAATCGACAATTGTTTTGAGTCTTTTTGCTGCATCTTCTTTGATTTTATCTTTTTTAAACAATAGATAACAATATCATTTTCTATCAGATCTTCACACTCTTCATCTGAGTTGATGTATCTGACTAATACCAAAATTTTGAGCTTCATTAATAAATATAGTATTCACATTAGCAAAATCAATTCAGTTTTCTACAACAGTTGTAGCAAGCAATATATCATATTGTCTTCTTTTGAATTCTATTATTCTTTTTTCAAGCATATCTCATCACAATTGGCCATGAGCTATTGCAATCTTTTTTCACGGAAATACTTTACTCAGATGATTTGACATTGCAGTAATAGTTTCTACTCTATTATGTATAAAAAATAATTGTCCTCATCTATCGAATTCTCTTTTACCTGCATCAAGAATAATTTGATCATCAAATGGTACAACTACTGTCTGGATTGATTGTCTACCTAGTGGTGGAGTTGTCAACATTGACACTGACTTTATTCAATTCAAAGCCATATTTAAACTTCTAGGAATAGGGGTAGCAGACATAGACAATATGTCTATATTACCTTTAAACATTTTAATTTTTTCTTTGTCTTTTACTCCAAATTTATGCTCTTCATCTACTACTAATAATCATAAATCTTTGAAATGGACATCTTCACTCAGTAGTCTATGAGTTCATATTATCAAGTCTATTTTTCAAGTTTTTAGTTTTTCTAGTGTCGCTTTTACAACTGATGATTTTTCAAATCTAGTGATTATTCATATATTTATTGGGAAATCAGCAAATCTCTCTAATGCTTTTTCATAATGCTCATAAGCTAATACTACTAGTGGCGATATTAAAGCTGCTTGTTTTCAGTTAATTATTGCCTTGTATATACTTGCAAATGCTATTTCTGTTTTACCAAATCATACATCTCCTGATAACAATCTATCCATAGGATTTAGTGATTCCATATCCTTGTATATTTCTGAAATTACATTTAATTGGTCATCTGTATAAATATAATTAAACGAATTTGCAAAAATCGTCTCATCTTTTGGCAAAGACTTAAAACTATATCATTTTATTAACTTTCTTTTTGCATATACTTCTAGTAATTCACGAGCTATTATTTCTACATCTTCAGATGCTTTTTGTAATTTTTTCTCCCATTCCTTAGTATTTAATCATGTAAGTTTAGGATTATCTATTCATACATATTTTGCTACTCTTCACACTTCAGTAATAGGTACAAATAACTTATCATTATTTTTATATTCTATAGTAATATATTCCTTTTTTATAGGTTCTTTTCATACAGAAATTGGTAATTCCTTTGTTACTATTTCACGAAATATTCATATTCAATGATCTATATGTACTATATAATCTCAAGGTGTTATCTGCATCATCAAATCAAGATTTTTTGATAGACTTCTCTTTATTCTCTTTTTTACAAATATACGAGAAATATTATCATCACAGACTACTATTACTCACTCCTGTAGCTTACCCCCGCCTTGGTAAGGAGGGGGTAGGGGGTGGTTTGTTCCTCTAAAACTTTTTAAATTATTTAAATTTGTATCAATTATTTCAACTCAATCTAAATTATTTAATTCAATAAAATTTTTTATTGTATTTCTATTCTTTGTAAATATGTATTTTTTAGTATTCTTTTCTTCCAATAATATCTTGAAATCCTCTATTTTTTCTATATATAGTTCGTCTATACCTAGATTTATATAGCTAGTATCTTCTCATAAAGAGTTAAAAATAATATAATTAGAAAGATTTTTTGATAATTCATCATAACTAGAATAAAAATCTAGAGAATCTAATATAATCAATGAATCAATATTATGTATCTTATTTTTTAAATCAATATTCACTTTTCATACAATATTGTAGAAGTCTATTGATACATTTTTTCAAAAAACATATGTTTTATAACTGGAATTTGATGATATTATATCTTCTATACTATCTCACCAAAAACTTATTTTAATAGTATTTCCTGATAAATCAGTAAAACTCAAAATATCACCTGAGACTCTAAATGTTCATTCATTTTCAAATTCTGAGAAATGATATCAGAAATCATTTAATTTCTTAGTTATTTCATCAACTTTTACTTCATCTCATACATTTAATGTAAATACATTTTGGTACTCAAACTGAGAATATTCTCATAAATTTAAATTATAAAAATCTTTTGTAACTATATACTTTCATTTATTGTTATAAATAAAATCTACTAATCATGCATAGTTATTTAAACTATTTATAGTAAGACCTAGGTAAGATGCTATATTTACATATGTATTTAATTGTTTTTCACTCTCAACAACTATTAAAAAAGTATCATTTTTCTTCAATTGATTACTAAGTAGTAACAACCTTGAAAATATACTTCAATAATTTGTATAATGTTTGTTTAAGTCAATTTGCAGTTTTAAATCAATCATTTTTAAGTAATTTTAATAATCCAATTATTAGTTTTTTCCTTTTTATTTGCAAATTATATAAAAAAATTAAAATATATAAAGTTAAATAATAAAAAAATTAAATGAATATATTTATAGATACTATATCAAATCCTGCAAAATTAATAATATTTAATAATAATAGAGATTTTATTGATGAAACTGAATGGAGTGTAAAATGAAATGAATCATCAACATTGATACCAAAAATAGACGAAATACTTAAAAAAAATAATATAAAATATACAGATTTAGAGAATTTGTTAGTAGTGAATTGACCAGGTAGTTTTACTTGAATTAGAACAACTGTACTGGCTATAAATTCAATAAATTATATAATAAACTGAAGTATAACAGCAATTAGTTATTTTGATTTATTTAATAATTATCCAATAATAAAATCTTCTTCTAAAAGAGATTATTTTGCTATGTTTGAACCTTATTCTAAAATAGAAATAATTGAAAATGATCAATTAATAAATAATCTAAATAAATTAAATATTAATACAATTTATTGAGAAGCAGATAAAAATCTATTTAAAAATATCAAAATTATTGAAAATATAGATTATTTAAGTATAATTAAAAATATTAAATTTAGTAAAGATAAACAAATATATGCATTATATATTAAAAAACCTAATATTTCTTAGAAAAAAACTATGTTAAATTTAGAAAACTTAAGACCTTGAGAATTAGTAATATCAGTTATAAAAAGACATTGGATTGTTTATATAATATTATGATTATATGTCTTAATTTGAATTATTATTTCAATCGGATTATTATTAATATTATGAAATACCCTAATTTGAAACTTAACTAATATAATATTTTGGTTATATTTTCTAGTTTTTTTATACATACAATGGTTAAATCATGAGCTTGACATGTATGTAATTACCAATAATAGAGTAATAGGTATTGATCAAATATCGTTTTTAAATAGAACAGTTTCTGAATGTAATTTATGACAAGTACAAGAAGTAAACTCAAAAACTTCTTGATTATTTGCAAATATATTGAATTACTGAACTCTATCTATACAAACAGCATGAAATATAACCACTTTAAAAATGGGTTTTTGTCCAGATTCTATGCAGGAAGCAAGAAAATTGTTAAATGTAGTTGATGACTATAGAGATAAACTGAATATAAAAAATAATAGCGAAGTGTAAACTTCTCTCTTTTTCAATTTGTATTATGAGAAATAATTAACCCACCCTAGCCCCCCCTAATATTAGGGAGGGAATAACTACAAAATAAATAATGATAGAATTAAAACTACAAGATATATTAGATAATACAAGTGATTTATCAAAAGAAAAAAAAGTTTGATATGTAGCCATAATAGGTAGACCAAATGCATGAAAATCAACATTTGTAAACTCACTTATATGAGAAAAAATATCAATAACTACAAATATACCTCAAACAACTAGGAAAAAAGTATTAGCAATATATAATGATGATGAAACACAAATCATATTTTTTGACACACCATGAATACACAAATCTGAAAGAAAATTCAATGAACAAATAAATAATGTTGCTATTTCTAGCTTCAAAGATGCAGAAGTTATATTATATTTCATAGATTCAAGTAGAGAATGATGAGAGGAAGAAGAGTATATTAGAAGTATTATAGAAATGGTTAATAAACCAGTAATTAAAGTATATACAAAAACTGACTTGCAATCAAAGATAAATATTCCAGATAATGATAATATAGTCAAAATATCATCTGTTCTAAAAGAATGATTTGACGAACTGTTAAATAAAGTAAAAAATTATCTAAAAATGTGACCAATATATTTTCCAGAAGAATATTATACAAAACAAGATATATATTTCAGAATAAGTGAAATAATTAGAGAAAAAGCCTTTTTAAACACCAAAGAAGAACTTCCGCATAGTGTATATGTCTGAGTAGAAGAAATAGAAGATACAGATGAAATATTAAGGATTATTGCATATATTTATACAGAGACAGATTCACAAAAATACATAATAATATGAAAATGATGAAGTTTGATACAAACTATATGAAAAGAAGCTAGAATAGAATTAGAAAAAATATTTTGAAAAAAAGTATTTTTAGCACTCAGAGCCAAATCGAATAAAAACTGGAGAAAAGATGAAAAATTATTAAAAGAATTACTAAATTAAAAAAACTACAATTTTAAAATTGTAGTTTTTTAATTATTTCAAGAATTCATCTATTATTGCTTCAAATGCACTTGTAGGATAAGCACCAGATATTACTTCATACTCTCATGTAGCATTATTGATAAGTATATTTCATGGTGTACCTGTAACTCAGAAATTACTAGTTCATGATTCCATTTGAGTTTTTACTTTATCTTTAAATTTACCAGAATCTAAACATTTAGTTATAGTATCTTTATTAGCTCATAAATTAACAGCTTCAGTAATTAAATAATCTTTAGTAGATTTTTCATCTTTAAATGCTTTTTTGATTAATGCATAAAATGCATCAACACCTTTTTCTTCAGCTACACATTCTAATATTTGTGCAGCAGGTTCAGCATTAGCATGAAATCCTAATGGAAAATGATTAAATATAATATTTAAATTATCACCATATTTTGTAGTTAATTCATCAACAGTACCAGCATTATGAAGCTTAGCACAATAATGACATTCTAGATCTGAATATTCTAGCCAAGTTATTTTTGCATCCTTATTTCATTTCATATAAGAATTAGCTTTTATAACTTCTAATTTAGCCTTATCTAACAATAAGTGTCCTTTTTCACTTCTTTTTTCAAAAGGATTAAAAGTAGCTCAAATTTCTAATTTATATGATCATTTTGGTAACGGTTGTAAAAAAGTATTAACTTTAGGTGCTGCTTGATTAGTATTTGGATCCATTTGAACAGGATCTTTAGACACATCAAAATTATTTGTAGAAAAAACTATAAGCGGTAATGTTTTAACATCATTTTCTGTTAAATATTCTGATACACCTTTCTCTGAAAAATCTTTTCTTACTATTTCTACAGCTGAAACTGATGGTAATAATTTTAGTTGTTTTATAACTTCATCCGTAGGACAAGTTGTACATCTTTTATCTTCATATACAGTTATTTCTAAATCCTCATAATTTCATTGTGTAAGCTCTCAAGTTCATGTATTATTAACTGTTTCACCACCAGATTTTTTTCATAATAAAAATCACAATACTGCTATAATCAGTAATAAAACCACTATAGCTCCTATTTGTAAATAATTTTTATTTGCCATTGCAGTAACTTGTTCAACATTATTTTCTTGTTCAATATTTTTTTCTTGTTCCATATTTATTAATAATAAAATATATAATTAAAATTGTAGGCCAATTATAATAAAGTATTAAAAAAAGTAAAATTTTAATGTAAAAAACTTGTTAAAAAATCCCTTTTCTTGTAAATAAAAAGGGATTTATAATTTATTATTTTAATAGATTTGCTAACTCTTTAAAATAAGTCTTAATATTAATAAGTATATTTACTTTTTGTTCTTTAGTAGCTGTATCCAGTTTTTCTAATTCAACAACTATTTTATTTCTAGCTATCATTATATTAATTTCATTACTATTACTTATTACTATTTTCTTTGCTACATAATCGTCTATAAATTTAACAACTTTATTTAGTAATCTAGCTTGATTTTTAAAAACTGGCTCATATTTTTCTATTACATCAACGTCTACTTCTGGATCTTGTAAAATTGTATCTTCTATTACAACAGGATCAGGAATTATTGTTCAAGTATTAGTTTCTATTATATTAGATTTAAACATATCTAAATTATAATTAATACCTGTTGAATAATTTGCTCTAATATCGACAGTTTTAATTCTAATTGAAGAATAATTAGATTGTAAATCATAAGTAAATCTATCTAAGTTTGGTTTAAAAAAACTTGATAAAACTTTTCAAGACGAGTCTAGATTTTCTAAAACTATTCATTGAAAATCTAAATCTCCAGGCATATCAGCAGATAAAGTAATTTTGCTATCTACAATAGATCATGTAAAATTGAATACTTCACTAGGTCATAAAATATCTGAATATGTTATAGTATCAAGGATTCTGTATCAATTTACACTTATAGCTTCAGTAACACTATCTCATGTTAAATCAATTCAAATATATCTGTCTCATTGTGGTTTATTATATACTTTTAATTTTAATCAATTAATATCAAAGGAATCGCCATTAATTAATTTTTCAGATAGATGGAAATTAATTTCTCTTAAATTAGGTAATATAGTTGCTCAGGATAATATTTTTTGTGATCAACTTCAAGTTATTTTTAAAAATGATAAATCTTCACTAAATCTTATATTAGCATCTTCTGGTAATACTAATCTAAATGACTTATTATCTGATATATAATTACTTATAACTACTTTAATAGTTCTAGATTCGACAATTCATTGATTTAGATAAAATGATTGAGTACTTTCAAGAGATATTTCACTTGCATACACTGAATATGTATAATTAGAAACAAACAAAAACAAGAAAATTAAAAATAGTTTTTTCATATTAGTTAAATTAAATAATAAATTATTGCTTAATTATATTAATTTACTAGAATTTTGCAAAAAAGTGACAATATATTAAAATCTTCACACAATCTTCACATTCTTATTACTCCTAATTCCAACTAAAGATCTATACATTAAAAAATGCCCTATACCAGTATTCAAAAGGAAATAGAACAATAAATATATCCTAATATCTATATATAATATAATTAGTAGGTAATCAAAAATTATTATAATCATTTAAATTATTAACAATTCATCAAAATCAATCTCAAACTACTATATTATCTAATCTAATTTCTCTATTTCATTCAGGTGTTCAAATATGATTTATTTCTAGTACATAATCACTAGATGTGTTTTGAGATATATAATCAAAATCATCTCAATTGTGTGGTATAACTAGTGAATTATTAAAAATATCAGCCTTTGTTCAAGAACCAAATATTATATTTGTTCATTTTTTCTTTAATACAAATTCACTATCATTAGTAATAGAATTCAAAAAACTTCAATAAATACTGAATTTAAATGATACTAATACTAATTTATCATTAGAATTATTACTTACATTAAATCCTATAGCATCCTTGTAACTTGATATGAAATTATTAGAATTTATACTTGACGTAGTTTTTGTTATAAGTGTCTTTATAGGATCAGATATAGATACATTACTATTTACAAAACTTCAATTACTATATGAAGTAGCTCTTATACCATTTATTGTATTATTTAAAGCATTACTTGGGGTACTAAATTCCAAAACTAATTCTCATGTTTGATTAATATTATTAGGAATATTAACCAAGGCTTTTATGCTAAATTTTTCTAGCACATCTTTTTTTATAATATAATCAGATATATCAAAATAAAAATAATTATTAATTATATATCATTTTGATACTAGTTTATTATCAGAATTGACTAAGTATACATCTACAAATAATCAATTTATATCATTAATACTTCATGAATTATGCAAATATATGTTTTTTAGATATAAATGGTCATTCTTTGGTTCTATGTTAAACGAAGATATAGTTTGAAGATTTCCTATTGTCAATGTATTTAGATTATCGATCTGTATTAATAAATCTTTATCAATTTGAGCTACAAATATATCATTAGTACTTCATGTAGAAGATTCAAGACTAGCTGTTTGAGTATTAATATTTTTTACTATAGATGATTCATAACTAGTTATAAAATCTATACTAAATTTCAATATATAATTCAGACTATAAAAGATAACTATATTATTCTTATAATCTGGTAATAGTTTTTCTATCCTATCAGTAAGTATATAAGCCTTATTTGGATCTTTATTATATATCTTTAATACTTTTAATTTTATATTATCTAATAATTTTTGATTTTTGCTTGGTAATTCATATCAATAACTAGTATTACCTATAAATAATAATAAAATTAATGTAATAAATTTTTTCATATGTGATTATTAATAATATATTTACATCATATTATACATATAATCAAAAAAGACAAGTATATATATACACAATACTAAATCTTCACACAATCTTCACACAAAAAAATCCCTTACCAGACTTCAAGTGGGAAAGGGATTTTAAATTAATATTAAATATTAATTTTATATTTGTCTATTAACTTATTATAATCAATATCTGAAATTTTCGCTATATCCTTTAACATACTTTTTGCTGTCTTAGGTGGATATTCATCATGAAATCAAACAGTTAATCAGTATCAATTTTTTTCATATCTAAAATGACTTCACTTTGAACGAATACAAACAAAATCAAGTTCTTTTAATATTTTTATTATTAAATAATATTTTAATGGCATATATTCTCAGTATTATTTACATTAAAATAAGAAAATAATTTAGTAACACTCTCATTCTTTATTTTATTCTCAAATGAATATTCAAGTCAATCCTTTATATTTTTCATTAATTCAGTCTGATTATTTCATATTCAATACACTATTTCTTTTCAAGCGTTAATTCTTGCTCAAAATTGTCAGTTATCTTCAAGAAAAATTTTTATATCATACATAATTATCTATATTTAAAAACTAAACCACTCTCATTATAAGAAATAATAACTCTTTTGCAAATTAATATACTCATATTATATACAATGTATTTCTTCACAAAAAAAAGACTTCTTTAATTTGAAAAAATCATTTAAAATTCGTGTGAATAATTTAAAACAATATATCTTCTATAAATACATCTTTATCAATTCTGTTTATTATAACTTTTATTATATAACTCCTAATATTTATAATTAATTTTGATTTTTCATTTTTAATATTTGTTTCAAAAATATTTCATAAGTATCATTTTTCTATAGATCAATCAATAGTATCAATTATCTCATCAAATAATTTTTCAGTACTTTCATTATATCAATATATAATTTGTTCTTCGTTTACAAGTCATGTATCAAAATATATATTTTTATAATATTTCTTTAAATATTCAATAAAACTATCTACATTTATTAAAGCTACTTCTTCATAAAATATTTTATACATATACTATTTCTTTTTTAGAAATAAATTGTGATTCATTTTTTATTTCTTTTTCTAAATCTTTAGAATGTTTAACTATAGAGTCTGATATTTTAGATCTAAATTCTTTACTTGTATAATATTTTTTTCCATTAATTATTTCCATAATTGATATTTAAAAACTAAACTATAAATAGTATAACGATAATTTATTACTTTGCAAATCAATATACTCATATTATATACAATATATTTCTTCACACAATCTTCACATAGAACATATTAACACAAAAAGATACCCTTCCAGCTTTGGCAGGAAAGGTATCTTTAAATATTACCATGTATTTTTATATTTAAAGATAGATAATACATAAATTGTATCAATTCTAACTTCATATACTATTTTATATTTATATATAGGTTCTACTATCATTCTAATGCCTTTATCTATTTCTTTTCATATCATAGGAAACATTAGAATAGTTTCAATACTTGAATCTATTCTATTTAATACTTCATTTGCAAAAAATAAATTATCTTTGGCAATATATTCTCAAATAGATATATATTCTAAATTAGCTTCATTAGAAAATTCTACATTAAACATATATATTTTCCTTAGAAAATATTTTTTCTCTAGCTAATACCTTGACTTTACTATATGGTATTACTCTGGCATTTTCTACATCATCTAATCATCTTTTTATGCTTTCTATTTCATTATAAGTAAATCACTCGTTTTTATAAGCTTCTATATTTATTTCCTTTTTCATAATCCTAATATTAATAACTAATTTCTACTATTATATATATTTATAATTACTTTGCAAACCAATATACTCATATTATATACAATATTTTTCTTCACATAAAAAATAAGCTCCCAGCATAAGCATGAAAGGTAATTATAAACTAACACCAATTATTTTTATATTTATAAACCGATATTATCGTTATTGTATCAGCAACTATTGTATAAATTATTTTATATTTATAAGTATTTTCAACAATTTCTCTCAAATTAGATCATATATTTTTTCAAATATATGGAAAATCTCATAATATATCAATTGTTTTTAGAATTGAATTTATAGTTTTTACTGCATATACAGGATTATCTAATGAAATAAACTCTCTAATACTAATAAAGTCATTTTTAAGCTTTTCTGAGTATACAATATTATACATTTAAGGTATATTTAGAAAATAACTCTTTTTTTACAAATTGATTCATCTTATTCTTTGATATTACTTTTCAATTAATAGATTCATTAATTCAATTTTTAATTCATTCTATCTCTTCAAAAGTATATCAGTTATCTTTTAAATATGCGTGTGTATCATTATTTATCATAGTAGATTAATTAACTTATAAATTTAACAGATTATAATAATAAAAAAATATAATGCAAATCAATATACTCATATTATATACAAATACTTTTCTTCACACAATCTTCACATAACTATACTCCCCCTCATTAGTAATGGAGTGAGGCCTTTAGGTCATAGGGGGGGGGCTGTATTTTTCTTCACACAAAAAAATCCCTTCCCCGACTTCAAGCGGGAAATGGATTTTTTGTGAATTTGTTTCAAATTCTAGTAAATACTAGTAAGTAAAAGTAGATTCAACAGTTGATATGAATAAAGTTTAAGTAATTATAAACCAATTTTTAGGCTATTAACTACTATTTCATTATTGTTATTATTTTTAATTGCTAAAAAATAAACAGTATAATTTCAATATTTAAATATAAACGAACAATTTTCAATTTTATTACCCTTATACAAAACTTTTCTTCATAATATTCAATTAACACAAATATTATTAATTTCATTAAATATATCTGTTTTCATTTTTTCATAAATATCAACATATGATTCTATAATTTTGTCTTCATCATATATTCATGTATTACTATAAAAGTTTTAGTAATGATTTTTCATAGATAATATAAAATTATCTAAACAATCAATAAACAACTGATCAAAATATACTTTATACATAATTTATTTCTTTTTTATTTGAAGTAAAATTATGATTTTTTGCTTTTACTAATTCATTTTTTAATTCGTTTGCTCTATTTTGTATTATTTTAGTACCTAATTCTTGAGCTTCTTTTAATGTATATAATTTCTCCATAATATATTATTAATAAATATTTAACTCATTATACAAAAAAATAAGTACTTTGCAAATCAATATACTCACACTATACACACTATACTTTTCTTCACACGGCATAATCTAAATTTTGGTGGAGAAAGTAATTTTAAGAAAATTTAGTAATGATTCTGTAAAGCATATAATTATCATCCTTAAATCATCTTAAATCACTGACAAATCTTTGAATTCTAGAATTTAATCATTCTGCAAAAG
>JAUXPL010000025.1 GCA_030683605.1 Candidatus Altimarinota bacterium | reverse complement strand
CTCATCTCCTTCCATAATACCTCACAATTGATATTCATATTTATTAGCTGTAGTACTATAAGTATATTCTTTATCAGTTATTGGGTCTAGAGGTATTTTATCTAATTTAGATAAATTAGCATAAACTGTTTCTCAAAAAGTTCATTGAGTCCATACAGTAGAACCACTATATGTTATATCTTCACCATTAGTAGGATTAGGATATTTACCAGCATCTAGATGGAACAATTCTAGAGATGTTTTCATTCTTGATAAGTCACTGATTCTAGAACTATCTCTAGCTTGTGTACTATATCATTGTAAGCTAATAAATGCTATTGTACCTAGTATTGCTAATATTGTGATTACAACGATTAGTTCTACTAGGGTGAATCCATTATTATTCTTCCCTTTTCAAGGGAAGTGCCTGAAAGGCGATGGGTTATTTTGTGTTTTAAGTTTGTTCATTGATAAATTGTTATTTTTAAACTATAATAGTATAAAAAATATTATTAAAATTACAAAATATATAAAAATATTGAATTGACTTTTAAAAAAAATCCAATTATAAAATAATTAGATTTTTTTCTTCTTAAACTCTCTAAACAATATTCATGCATATATACTAAACAATACTCAACCATATACTATGAAATCAAAATACAATCAAACATTATATGTATTAAGTACAAAATATCATAATATAAAAATAAATGCTCCTAATAATAAATTTTTAATTATGAATCAAATTGGTAGATTAAACTTTATCAGTTTTCTAGTATAATAATATCACATTCACGTTAACATTATTTGACTAAAAAGTGTAATCATTCAAGCTCATATAAAACTATATTTAGGAATCATTATTATATTTCATATTATATTAAATAATGTAACTATAATATTAATTTTTAATAATTTTGATTGATTTTCAGATGCAACTAATGAATAAATAAATACTAGTGACAAGAAATTGAATACAATTACTGCAAATACAATCAAAAATGCATCTGATGAATTGTAGATGTGAGTTGTTTCTATATAGTTTCTATTTGCTATAATCTCTATTAAATAATCTCTAAATAAAACTCAGAGAGTGAAAACTAATATAGAAAATGAAAATAAAACTTTAAACGAAGTAGATATCAATAAATCTAAATCTTTCTTTGATGATAAATCTATTTCAGCTAAATCTTGTTCCTCTGATGATGGTAATGTAGGAGGATTATTAAGTAAATCATTTTCTCTCCTAATTCATTTAAATGCTTTTGTTAAACTTGGCAATAATGATGTCATATAAAATCATCCAATAACCATTAATACCTCAACAATCTTCATAGGTAGACTATATAATGCAATACTTAAATCTCCTTTTTCAGGTCATTCCATAAGAGATAATATTATTACATCTACTTTGAAATAAACAACAGATAAAAATAATGCTAATCAATAAGGTAGAGATATTTTGAATAAATGTTTGATATATTCCCAATCAAAATCAAATCAAAATTTTACAATTTTTCTAGCATACCATAAATTCATAATTGTATTTATTACCACTGCAATTACTCATGAAAATATAATATATAAAAAAGGTGTGAAATAATCACTATTTTGTATAAATTCTTTGGGATAAAATATATATGCAATTGCTCATATAACTCATAGATTAACCAACTTCGAAGTAATAAGTGAAACAGCTGAAAATTCTATTTGCATATTTGCTTGCATTAGTGCAAGAATTGATGAATTAAGTAATTGAAAAATAGTAAAAACAGATGCTATAGCGATGGATATGAGTGCTAAATTAGAATTGTATCAAGGTAAAAAATATGCAATTGCTGTTGCAAAAAATAATATTAATATTCATAATATTAATCTCAAACTCATAACATTTCAAACTATTTTTGATGAATTATCTTTATCATTAGTTATCTCTCTAATTGTAATAGCATACAATCATAAATCAGCCAAAAAAACAAATATTCATATATAATTATAAACTTTGGAATACAATCAATACAATTCTACTGTTAAATAATTAGTAAGCATACTAATTAAAAATATTGATATTATAGCAGTAGCAGCTTTAGAAAAAATCTGAGAAATTGTATTTGATGCTATTTTAGTGAACATAAATAAGTAAATATTATTATAATATAAAAATTATAAAAATAGTTTAATACATTTATTTCATTTGTAAATGAATTTAATAATTTTCAACTTTACAAATAAGAATTTAACAATAAAATTTTTAAAATTTATTACTAATATATAAATATTGATGAATATAAAAAATAAAATTATAATAATTGTTTTAATTGTATTACTAATTATTTGAGGAACTTATTGATATAACAAAATTAAAGATAATATAAATAATAATAAATCAAACACCTGAACATTATTTGATAATAATTCATTAGTAGATGAAAAAGATTATAGTTTCAAGTGAGATAAAAAAAATCAAATAAGCGAATTAAAGAAAAAATTAGCATTAAAATGATTAATTATAAAATGAGATGTGAGTTTGGAAAAATGAGATTATACTAGTGCACTAATAAAATACATACAAATAAATAAAGAAATACCAAATGATAAAAGTATAATTCAAAAAATATGAGATGTATATTATGAAATGAAAAAATTTGATAAAGCTTATCAATACTATTCAAAAATAAAAGACTATGACAAACTAGATAAAAATAAAGTAGCCAAGACATTATTTGCATCTGTAAGTTTAAATACAAAACACATGATTTATATAAAAAATGAATTAACAACTCTTTGATTAAATGAACAACAATTGTATTATTATAATACTAGTCTGGAATGTAAAGTAGATTTCAGTAAATGTAGAAAAGATTTTCAAGACTATTTTGATAAAAGAAACAGTCTTGAAAAAGTAGAATGAACTTGATCTATTATAAAACAAGAATATTTTGAAGATTTAGAAAAAATATGAAATGCAATAGAAAACTATAAAAATTTTCAAGTAGATGATTTAAACTATAAATGAGCATTGATTTCATGAGCATTTTTTGAAAATTGATTATATACTATTGCAATTGAAACTTCTAAATCAATTTTAAAATCAAAAAATGATTATAAACCATTATTAAAGATTATAGCAAAATGTTATTTTGAATTGTGAAACTATATACAAGCAAAATTATATTTGATAGAATATACTAATCAAGTAAAAGATGATAATGAAATAAATTTCTTTTTATGAGTAGTTTATGAAAAACTTGGTGAATATATTTTGAGTACAATTCACTTAAACAATTCTATAGAAAATTGATATGAAAATAAATTAGATGTTTATAAAAGAATAATATATAACTATTATGAATTATGAGATATGAATAAAATGACTGATACATTCAATTTAATGATAAAAAATTGTAAAGATAAGCTAAGTATAAATGATTATAATCTAGCAATATATTACAATATAGTTAATGATAAAACTAAATATGCAAAAGAAATAACTAATGAAGCAATAAATAAATATCCAGATTCAGAATTAATAAATTGATATATGTGATGGATTCTAATGAATGAGGCTAATAAAAAACCAATTCATAAATCCAATAAAAATTTATCTTGAAGTTTAATTGAAGAAAAAAATAATGAATATATAAAAAATCTATATATAGAAGCTGATAAATATATAGAAAAATGATTAAAAATAGATTCTAAGAGTCCAATGTTAAATCTAGTAAAATGAAAACTAGAATATAGTAGATGACATGAAGATAAAGCACTTATATATTATAAAAAAACAATATCAATAGATTGAACATGAGAATTCTGAAAAATGGCCCAAAAAGAAATTAAAAATATTGAAATGAATAAATAATTCCCACCCATTAATTAATTTATAAACCCCACTCAATTCTCCCCTTATCAGGGGAGATGAGGCTACAAAAATATGAATATTGAAAATAATAATAATCCGTGAATTTTAGAGAAAAAAAAGTTGTTAGATGAGTTGGCTATAGATATAGCCAACAAATTTTGAATAGAAAAATCTAAAGCTAAACAATTAATATCAGAACAAACTAGTTCTTGAATAGAATGACTAAAATTAGAATTAATAAATCAAACTAAGAAACTTAATAATAGTGAATTAGAAAAGCTTTTTTTTATAATTAAATGAGCTCAAGAATTAATAAGTAATTATTCTAAAATAGAAATAAAAAGTCTAAAAGAAGATATAGAAAAATCTATAAATATAGAGGAATTCAAAAACAAAATAGAAGAATATTTACCAGCAACTTTGATTATAAAAGCAAAAAATCCTAATAATCTACATGAACATATATTAGGATTTGCCCTTTGAAGCACAAATTCTATACTTACTACTCTAGAATATTTATACAAAATATGAAAATGAATTGTTTTAGCTCCATATCATATTTATATGATTATTAGTTGAAAAGCTGAAACTGATAGTTTCAAAGATATATAAAAAAAGCACACTATTCCATCCTTGTATTCCATCCTTTTAGCAAAAAGGAAGGAGGCTCATAAAATATTTTTTTAAATATTGCAGCCCCTTTCCTTTATATAAAGGAAAGGATTCAGGATAGGAATAGTGTGCTTTTTTTTAGTACTTTTCATCCAAATAAACTATTTCAATTCAAAACTTGTCTCTCAAATGATAAGCTAGTAGTTTTGGTCATATTTTTTCTGTTTCATAATGTCATCATATAAGGACTGTTTGTCCTAATTCTTTTGCTAAAATCATATCATGATGAGCTCATTCTCCTGTTAAAAAAACATCATAATTTTGATCATTTACTTTTGCTACTTCAGATAATGCTCATCCAGAGACAAATGCTACAGAATTAATATACTGCTTATTTCAAAAATTGTATAATCTCTTTAATAATTGCATTTGTTCTGCAAAAGGAGTGACTAAATTTGAAACATATACTGTTTTGTCAAATCTAAGTCAAAATCAAATAGTATTTCATTTATATTCACAAAATGGCTCTATAGAATATTCTCACTCTCTAAGTCAAAATATATTCACAAATGCTTTTGCAAGTCATATATTATTCCCTACTTCAGGATGTGCATCTAATGGTAAATGACAAGCATAACTACAAATATCATTTTCAATCATGATTTTTGCTCTCTTATATGGTAATCATACCAATACTTGTTCATGTCACCAAAAAAGCCCATGATGTGAAATCACCATATCTACTCACTCTTGAACTGCTCTATCAAAAATATAAGTATTTGCATCTACTGCATATCATATTTTTTTTATTTCATCCTTACTACAATCTATCTGCAATCCATTTTTTGAATCATCTTTGAAATCTGAAAGTCTTAGATATTCATCTAAATATTTTATTAGCTCTTTTTTGTTCATAGTATTTATTATTTTATTCATACAATTTACTACCTATTCTAATAATATCTACTCATTTTTCAAGTGCAATTTCATAATCAACTGAAGTTCAGGCTGATACAAATCAGTTTGGTAAATATTTATTTCTTAGTTTTATTAATAAATCAAATTCTGCTTCTTTTTCCTTTCTGGTAAATTCTGATTTTCAAATAGCTGAGAATCATATAAGTGAAACATTTTCCATTTCTCATATTATTTCTAAATATTCTGGTATTTGCTCTATTTTTATACCTCCTGCTTTAGTTGGATCAACATTTATTTGTAAAAATATTTGTATCCAATTACCAGATTTACTACAAATATCTTCAAATTTTCTAATATGCTTAATATCATCCAAACTATGTACAACAGAAGCATGTTTTATAATTTCTTTTATTTGCTTTGATTGAATATTTCCTATAAAATGTACTTTTTCTCTATCTATAGCTTTTTCAATTACTGATTCAATTCTATTTTCTCACACTCATTCTAGAATATCTGGATATTCAGATTCCAATCATTCTAATACTTCATATGTAGGATTTTTGTCCAAATATTTTGTAACCACCAATATTTTTGAGTCAGAATTTCTGATCTCTTCTAATATATCTTTATTTAATTTCATAATTATTTTATATAAATAAAATATCCAAATCTTCAATTGTTAAATCCATCTCTCCTAGCTGAAAAATAATTGCTATTTGTGAATGTGTCTACATTGATAATCTCAATATTATCAGCTTTTATTCCTAAATCAAGTAAATCTAAATAATTCTGTCTAGTCAAATCTAGATTTTGTTTTCAGTCATGTTTGTCTATTATTACTTCTTGTCTAAATTGACATCATACATATTTTCACACTTCATAACTATCAATAGAAATACATGGTCATATTATTACATTTATATCATCTATATTTGCTCATAGACTTAACATATTTTTTATAGTATTTTCTAATACTTTTTGAACTGTTCATTTCCATCATGCATGAGCAACTCATACTACTCAAGCATTATCATCATAAAACAAAACAGGAACACAATCAGCAACTAATACTGATAAAACTAATCATTTTTCATTAGTTACAAGTGAATCACAACTCATATTTTCATCTATTTCAAGTGTTCATATTCATTTATCAGATATATTAACAATACTAGAAATTCATGAATGAATCTGATTCATATATACGAAATCATCTATGCTTTTATCCAATTTTTTAGCTAATTTTGCTCTATTATCTAAAACTATATTTTTATCATCTCATATATGCAATGCTAGATTTCAATCATCTACATTTGAAAGATAATATTTTATTTTTTTCATAATATATTATTAGATTTATTCCTATTAAAAACATACAATTAAGTAAATACATAAATGGCTGAAGCCATCTGTTGACAAAATATTTATTCCTAAATATCAACAGAATGCTTTAGCTTTCTGTGAAGTTATTCCCTCTCCTGTAGGAGAGGGCTAGGGTGAGGTTGGTTTATGTGAGGGGCTAGGGTGAGGTTGGTTTATGTGAGGGGCTAGGGTGAGGTTGGTTTATGAATAGCTCTAAAATATCAATTTATTTCAATGTTGTTTTAACCATTTTTTATGAATTTTATAGTCTCATAAATCCAATCATGTCATCATTTTTTGTACTAAATTCCGAAAATTTTTTGAGTGATTCATTTCTTTTAAATGTGATAATTCATGAACAATTACATAATCAATAGTTTCTACAGGAGCCATAACCAATCTATATGAAAAGCTCAAATTTCTAGTACTACTACAACTTCCCCATCTAGTTTTGGCAGATGAAATTTTAAACTTGTTAAATGAAATATCAAAAATATCAGCAATATAATATAGTCTATCTTCTATATATTTTATTGATTCAAATTTATAAAATTTAATAAACAAATCTTTAGCTTTTTCTCTATATTTTTCATCTAAATAGAAATAATTTCAATCAAATACTAACTTTTTTGAATTTCAGCTATATTTTAGTTCATATTCAGTTCACAAGAACATAAATTTTTCTCAATCATGATAATTCTTAACTCTGTCTAATGTTAATTTTTGTTTTTCATTTATCCAATCAATATGTTTATTTACAAAAATTTCTATCGTTTTATTGGTCACAAACAAAGGAGCCTTGATTATCACTTCTCAAGTCTCATCTATTTTCAATGAAAGTGTTTTTCTATGAGATTTTATTATTTTCATAAAATATTTTTATTCCAATATCATCTTTGTAGCATTTATTATATGTTTATATCTATCAGCTTGCAAGTGAATTCATCCAAAATGTCTACTCACTACAACTATAGAATCTATATAATTTTCTCTCTGCATCTCTCTCAAGATACAGTTTCCAGCACCAGTTTCTCAATCATCACTTTTTCACTCTAATATACTTCAATTATCTAATTTTATCCTATATGCATAACTATTATGAGTGGCATTTTTGAAAGGTTTATCTTTAACTAAATCATTTAAAAACCTATGAATATCTTCTTTTGATTTTACGAATCATCATGCAGGTGTAAATATAGATCATCTATCCTTTATAGAATCCAAAATGAGCTTTTTATTTACTAAAAAGCTCTTTGTATCTCAAAAATCTAATGATAAATTTATTGCCATAATTTATTATAAATCATCTAAATCAAGATCTCATGCTCATAATTCCAATTTTTCAGCTCATGGTAATGCTTGTCACATTAGTGACTCTAGTTCTCAATACATTCATGTAATAGCATATGTTGCTCTTTCTAAATCTTTTTCTCTTTTTTTCCAATTTTTTTCCATAGCTCTTCTTTCTGAATCAATTCAGTTTTTTAATTCTGAAAACACATCAACCATCATATTTATTTTTGATCAAAATTCTTCACTTCATAAATATTTATAAAGCATTTCCATTTTTAAATCTTTTCATTCTAATGATTTTTCTGTCTTTTTAATTTGTATCAATTTATCTCTAAGCATAGCAGCTACAGGTATTGCAAATTTTGGTAAACAAATCATTACCTCCTCCATCATTCAAAAATTTTCTAACTCTTTTGGTAAAGTTGTAGTAATCAAAATAGATAAATTTCATTTAACTTTCAATTTATCTTCTTTCAATTTTAAAATCCATTTATAATCAAATGATTTAGTATTTTTGCTTTCCCAAACTATTATTCATACACTTTGACCTAGATTATTCTTTACAGTTTGTAGTAAATCTGCTCATTTTACTCAAGTTGCAACATCATCTATACGGTCTATAGGAAAAGCCATAGTCAATGTATTTCTCAAATCATCTTCTTGGATATCTCATTGTATTTGTTGGCTTCATTGCTCTGCTTTTCTCTTCAATTCATCAATAGTTTTTTTCATTTGTTCTTGTTGTTTCATCATTTCCATTTCTTTTTTTCTGTTTTCTTCTTGTATTTCCTTCATCCTTTCATCTAAATCTTTTTGAGAACTTTGTTTAAATTTTTCTTCTATACTTGCTTCTATTTTTTTTCTTTCATCATACATTTTTTTCTCCATTTCTAGCTCAAAATTCTTTTCTTTATCTTCTAATTCTCTTTGTTTTCTCATGAATTCTAATTCTTTTTTCTTTGATTCTTCTTGTTGTTTTTCTGATTTTTCTAATCTTTCTTTCATATCAGTCATTTCTATTTCCACTTTTTTTCTTTCTTCTTCTGCTTTTTTTTCTGCATATTCTTGAGCTTTTTTTCTCATTTCTTGAGTTTTTTCTTCCAATTCATTTTCTGACTTAATTCTCTGTTTTTCCATTTCCTTTTCGAAAGTAGATTTTTGTATTTCTTGTTCTTGTTTCAATTTCAATTCTTGTTCTTTTAGTAGCTCACTATATTTTTGGTCTGCTACTTTATCTAAATCTATCTGTGTACTACAATTGGGACAAATTATTTTTTGCGACATATTCGTTTTTTATGAAATATTATACACTTATTATACACCATAATAATAAAAAAAATACTTTTGTAAAATTATTCTATAACTCTTTTTATATCATCATATTTAAATCATTTTCTATAGAGTTTTTCTAATATTTTTTGTTTTTCATATTTTCAAACCAGCTTGTTATACTCTTTTTCTAATTGTTCCAATTCTCACTCACTAAATGCTTCTAACAAATATTTTTCTATCAATTCTATATCCTCTCCTCTTTCAAATAGTTTTTGTTTGATATACATTTGGCTTTTTCACTTATTTTTGTATGTTCTTATTTTTGATTCTATTACTAATTCTTCTTGTAATATATTTATTAGTTTTTCTTGAAAAATATAATCTATTTCAACTTGACCTATTCATCAATATTTTTTTCAATTCTCTGATTTTTCACCAAATTTTTCTAACAATTTTTGAGTTAATTTTTTAGGACTTGGGTAATATTTCAAATAATACCAAATAGCATAATCAACTATTTTTTGTGAGATTTCCATATTTTTTTGCAATTTAAAAGCTATACTTTTTCTAGTATAGCCTTTTTTAAATTATTTCAAAAATTTAATTACTCATTACAAAATTCTAATAAAACTTTTTTCATATCAAAAGAATTAATAATACTTGAATGAATAATATCTAAATCTTGAAGATTTTTTATTTGAAATGGTATATCAACTCTCAATTTATCTCGTATTGAGTTAAAAGAACTTCCACAATTAAATACATCTGCAATTAATTCAGGAAATTTTGTCCATTCTGCTGTAGAAAAAATAACAGATTTATAAGATAATTCACATTTATCTCGAACTACAAATGCAGTTGCAGTATGTGGATCTATCAGATAATTATAACTATAATATACATTTTTTATTGTACTTCGTATTTCATCTTCAGTTGCATAATCTGCAGAAAATATATATTGAATTACTTTCATTTCATTAAAATTAAGCTCAAAATATTTTTTTTCGTCCAAATTTTTCATTAATTCAAATGTACGTTCATCGCCAAATAAATGGAATAATAACCTTTCAATATTAGATGAAATCAATATATCCATTGCTGGAGCAATTGTCTTTTTAATATTTCTTTTCGTTAAATCATATATTCCTCTATTAACAAAATCTGAAAGTATATTATTTTCATTTGATGCCAAAATAATTTTACCAATAGGTAATCCCATCATTTTTGCATAAAATGCAGCTAAAGCATTTCCAAAATTTCCACTAGGGATTATATAATCTATACTATCACCAAATTTTAACTCCTTTAACTTTAACATTTTAAAATATGAACAGAAATGATAAACTACTTGAAAAACTATCCTGCCAAAATTAACTGAATTCGCAGCTGATAATTCATAACCTTTATATTTCAAATATTCGTTAATAGTAGAGGATTTTAGCATATCCTTCAATTCTTTTTGTAATCCATCAAAATCAGTATTTACTCCAAATACCTTGGTATTTGCACCTTGAGCTTTTTGCATTTGTTCAGCTTGTATAGAAGAAGTTCCTTCAAGTGGATAATAGCAAATAATTTTTGTACTTGGTAAATCTTTAAAACCTTCAAGAGCAGCAGGACCAGTATCACCACTTGTAGCAACAGCTATAATATACTTTTTATCAAACTTTGTTGCCAGATTACTCAATAAATAAGGAAATGCTTGTAATGCCATGTCTTTGAATGACCTTGTAGGACCATGCCAAAGTTCAGCTACATATATGTTTTCATATAATTTCACAATTGGTACTGGATTGTATGAATAGTCAAATAAATCATAGCATTGTAATGAATTTTGAATTACTTCATTTGGTATATCAACACCAAATTTATTCAATATATATATAGCTAACTCATCATATGACAATGAAATCATAGAATTCAAACAATTTTCACTAAATAAAGGAATCTCACTAGGGGCATATAATCCTCCATATTCTGCTATAGGATTTAAGATAGCATGAGAAAAATTAACATTAATTGGATTTGATTTTTTCCGTCTTGTACTACAATATTCTAACATAATATTCACCTTTTTGTTTTGGTTTTTGAAAAATTTAATTTATCATAACAATTACTTATAAGTGTATAAGGTTGTTCCCCATTTATTAAAATAAATTAATAGTAAAATATTTATAATAAAAAAAACTAATAAGTCAAACAAGATTTATTAGTTAAATGTTTTTTGAAGTCTATTAACATAGAGAGACGGAAAAACAAAATAATACAATTTTTACTCAGAAATGATATCTACAACTTTTAACATCAAGTTTTTCTTCCCCATCCAACTATCTTCTGATACATCAAATATCAAACTAACTCTTCATCATTTTCTCTTGATTGTCTCATAATAATCTCACATATAAAATGCAAATATCTTGAATCAATGTTTTGTAGTAAATCTCAAATGGTCTCTTGCTTGTCATAAAAATTCCATTTTGTCATATTCTAGATTTTCTACCATAAAAATTGGCTTAGGATTTCATAATCAAAATGGCTTGAATTTGTTTACTTTGTTCAAAAATGCAAATCATAATTCTTCCAATCTAATCACTTTGTCTACTACTAATTCTTTTTTATAATATGAAAAATTTAGTTTATTTATTTCTGCTACTATTTTGCTTCTGAATTCTACGAAATTCTCTTTTTTAATACTAAATCATGCAGCTTGCTTATGTCATCCGTATCATATAAAATACTCTTTGAATTTATCTAATAATTCAATAATAGAATAATATTCTGGACTCCTACAACTAGCAACCAATTTGTCTCACTCATCCTTCAAACATATACAAGGTCTATAAAATTGCTCTGTAATCCTACCTGCTACAATTCCGATAATACCATGCTCAATAGCTGGTGATACATAAAATATTAGATTATCATTTCTATTTATTTTGTTCAATGCATCATTTACAAATTCCTTTGTCAGATACTTCCTTTGTTCATTTAATTGCTCTATTTCTGCTATTGTTTTATTCAGTGAATCTCAATTATTTAGTATCAGATTAACGGCCTTGTATGGACTATCCATTCTACCTGCTGCATTTAGTCTTGGTCAAATAGTAAATCAGAATACATCAGCATCCAAGTCTTCATTCAACTTGTCTTCTATCAGTTTTTTTATTCATTTACTTCTAGATTTTTTGATTTGTTTCAATCATTCTTGCACTATTATTCTATTTTCTCAAGTCAGTCTCATACAATCAGCCACTGTTCATATAGCCGCAATATCTATTGATTCAAGTATATATTCTTTTGCTTCTTTTTCAGGGAAATATTCATAAGCCAAAGCTGACATCAATTTGAATGCCACTCAAGCTCAAGCTAGATTTTTATACACATATTCACAATCAGGTCTTTTCGGATTAATTACTGCAATAGCTTCTTCAGGAATGATTTCAGGAACAGCATGATGGTCAGTAATAATAATATCTACTCACAATTTTTTAGCATGTTTTATCACATCTATATCACGAGTACCACAATCAACAGTAATAATCAAACTTACTCACAATTCTTTAGCTTCATCCACAAAATATGATTTCAAACCATATCAATCCTTTACTCTATGTGGTAATCTATAACTTATTTGCATTCATATTTTTTTGAAAAAATGCATCAAAATAGATGTAGAAGTCACTCCATCTACATCATAATCACCAAAAATAAACACTCTTTCATTATTTTCTTTCGCTATTTTTATTCTGGCAACTGCCTTATCCATATCTTTTAACAAATAAGGATCATGCAAATCATCTATACTAGTTTCCAAATCAAATTCACCATTCTCAAATCTAGCATTTATTACTTCTTCTATTGATTTTATAAGTGTGCTTCTATCATACTTTATAATATTCTCTCTTACTGACAATTTTTGTTCCATTTTGTTTTTTAATTCAATATAATTAACTAATCCCTCATTAAAATAATAAGTGGTATATTTTTTTCTAATCCCTCCCCTTCCACTGCGTTACAGGTACTCCCTTTGGAAAAGGGAGAAATAATCTTTCCTGCCCCTTCCAGGGGCTCTTGGGGTATACCCCAATACCATTAACTTAAGGAATAATGGTATTTTTAATAGAAGGATTTTACTAAAAATTAGAAAAATAACAAATTTTAAGGACAATAAAAAAGTCACACTTATTAAAGTATTAAATTTTACAGCTATTTTATAAAATTA
>JAUXPL010000056.1 GCA_030683605.1 Candidatus Altimarinota bacterium | reverse complement strand
CTTTTGCAGAATGATTAAATTCTAGAATTCAAAGATTTGTCAGTGATTTAAGATGATTTAAGGATGATAATTATATGCTTTACAGAATCATTACTAAATTTTCTTAAAATTACTTTCTCCACCAAAATTTAGATTATGCCTTTTAAATTTTAACTAAATATAGAAAAGAGCCAAAATTAATTTGTTTTTTTGTATATTGTAGCTAGAATAAAGCAAATTTCTTTAATAATTAAAATAATAATATGAAATATAATAGCTCTGAGTTAAGAGAAAAATATTTAGAGTTTTTTGCTTCTAAATGACATATAATAGTACCAAGTGCTTCTGTTGTACCTGAAAATGACCCAACAGTACTTTTTAATACTGCTTGAATGCAACCACTAGTACCATATTTATTGTGAGAAAAACATCCTTCAGGTGAGAGAATAGCGAATTCTCAAAAATGTATTAGAACAGGTGATATAGAAGATGTGTGAGACAATACACACTTAACATTTTTCGAAATGTTAGGTAACTGGTCTTTATGAGATTATTTCAAAAAAGAATCTATAGCTTGGTCTTATGAATTACTTACTAGCCCTAAATGGTTCAATATAGATCCTAAAAAAATCGCTGTAACAGTATTTGAATGAGATGAAGATGCTCCAAGAGATGAAGAATCTGCAGCTATATGGGCAGAGCAAGGTATGCCACTTGATAGAATATCGTATTTACCTAAGTCAGAGAATTGGTGGGCAGCAGGACCAACTGGACCTTGTTGACCTGATACAGAGATTTTTTACTGGGTATGAGCTAGTGAGTTTCCTCCAGTTTGATCAAATGTATGAAATGATGAAAAAAACTGGATGGAAATCTGGAATAATGTATTCATGGAATTCAATAAATTAGCAGATTGAACATTAGAAAAATTGCCAAATAAAAATGTAGATACAGGTATGTGACTAGAGAGAATTACGGCTACTCTTAATGGTGTAAAAACTGTTTATGATACAGATATATTTAATAGCATTATTCATTCAATATCAAAAAATATAGGAGTAGATTACAATGAAACAACAATGAAGTCTATTAGAGTGATAGCTGATCATACTAGAGCAGCAACAGTTATGATTAGTGACTGAGTTTTACCATCAAATGTAGATCAATGATATGTGCTAAGAAGACTTATTAGAAGAGCTATCAGACAAGCATATAAACTATGATATAAATGAGAATTTTTACACAATGTAGCTATACAAGTAGTAGAAAAACTATGACATGTATACCCTCATATGATAGAAAAAGAGGAAGAAATAGTAAATGAAGTTCTTAGAGAAGAAAGACAATTCGGAGAAACACTTGAAAAATGATTGAAAGAATTTGATAAACTGATTTCAGGTTTCCAAATAGCATTTGAAAGAACAGGGAACAAAGTAGATACTATTTCAGGAGATAAAGCATTCAAATTGTATGATACTTATGGCTTTCCACTAGAAATGACAATAGAATTAGCACAAGAAAAATGATTAAAAGTAGATATAGAATGATTTAATAATGCAAATTTGAAACATCAAGAATTATCAAGAGCGTGAGCGCAGCAAAAATTCAAATGAGGTCTAGCTGATTCTTGAGAAGAAACTACAGCATTACATTCAGCTACTCACTTATTACTAGCTGGACTTAGAAAATTCGTATGAACACATGTTCATCAAAAAGGTTCTAATATTACAGCAGAAAGACTTAGATTTGACTTCAATAATGATGACAAAATAGAAAAAGATATACTAGACAAAGTAGAAGCATATGTAAACGAAGCTATAGCTTCATGACTTCAAGTAACTGTTACAAATGTACCAAAAGAAGAAGCAAAAGCATCAGGTGTAGAGTGAAGTTTTTGGGAAAAATACCCAGATATTGTAAAAGTATATTCTATGGTATGAGCAAACTGAACAGTATATAGTAAAGAATTATGTGGAGGTCCACATATCGAGAATTCACAAAATATGTGAAGATTTATAATACAAAAAGAAGAAAGTAGTAGTAGAGGGGTAAGGAGAATAAAGGCTATATTAATTAAATAATATTTAATATGAAAACTAAACTAATAAAGAAATTAAAAGAATTTAACGCTTTTTTGCCTCTTGATAAAATTATGCAAAAATCTATCAAAGATTTTTTGGATGTAAAATACAACTATAATTCAAATGCAATTGAGTGAACAACATTAAGTGAAAAGGAAACTAGTTTAGTTTTGAAATGACAAACAATCCCTAAGCATAGCTTAATAGAGCACTTTGAAGTAATAAATCATAAAAATGCTTTTAATTTCATTTTTGATTTATCTTCATGATTTGAAAAATCTACGAAACAGTTTTCAGATATATTTACAGAAGATAATATTTTAAAAATACATTCTTTTTTGCTTAATAATATTAATAATGACTGGGCTGGAATATATAGACAACAAAATGTAAGAATTGCATTTTCTAGAGCAGTATTACCAAGATATGAAAAAGTAAGTTACTTAATGACTGATTTTATCGTTAAATATGTTGATTTATATGAAAAAATTGATTTAAATGATTTTGAAAAAGTTTTAGAATTTTGATATTTATTACACTTAGATTTTGTTAAAATACATCCTTTTGTAGATTGAAATGATAGAACATCAAGATTATTACAAAATTTATGGTTTTTATATGCATTGAATAATGTAAATATTGTTTATTTTAAAAATAGACAAGAATATATAGAAAGTATTGAAAAATCTGATAATGATATGTGAAATTATATAGATTTTATGAATTCAAATTTTTTAGAATTTAAAGAAGAAGAATTAGAACTTATTAGAAATAAAGAGATATATAAGTATTAGTTAAATGTATAAAAAATTTAGTAAAATGGTTTTTGTAATTTAAATATTTTTAATATGCTAAAACTAGAATTCCCAGAAGAAAAATATAAGTATGCTTATGAAAAAACTATAAATGAATGGAAAAAAATAGAAGAAACACCCACTTCACCATGAAGATTTTTTGTATGAGAAAACTTTGATGAATTTTTTAGCATTGTTAAAAATGATATAAATAATAATCAAAATTGAGTTAATTCTCATTTATTTTTTCTTGTTAATGATAATGAAGTTGTATGAGCTATTCAAATAAGACATACTATAAATCATCCCAGGTTAATAGAAGATTGATGACATATTTGATACTGAATTGCACCAAAATTTAGGAGAAAATGATATGCTACTAAAATGCTTTACTTATGATTAAAAGAAGCTAAAAAAATTTGATTAAAAGATGCTTTAATAACTTGCGATGTATTTAATATATGATCAAGTAAGGTAATTGAAAATAATTGATGAATTTTTGAAAGATTAAGTATAGATTGAACTAAAAAAAATATTGGATAAAATTATAAATTATTTTTTTACTATCTATAATTTTTATTGGGAAGGAAATAGAACAAATATTAGAATATATAATAAAAATCTCATGAATTACCTACAATTCTTAGAACATATAGCCAGAAAAAGTTGAGAAATAATCAAATCAGATTTCAAGCTGTGAATGAAAAAACAGATGAAATCTGACTTTTCACCTGTTACAATTACTGATACAAAAATAAATACATTAGTAATCGAAGAACTAAAAAAATATTTTCCAACTCATAATTTGAAATGAGAAGAGGAGAGTAATATGATAAATGAAACTGATTATTTATGGGTATGTGATCCAATTGATTGAACTATACCTTTTTCTTGTTGATTTCCGATTTCTACATTTTCTTTGGCATTAGTATATAAATGAGAACCAATAGCATGAGTATTATACGATCCATATATGGATAGACTACTAATATGAGAAAAGTGAAAATGAACATATTTGAATTGAGTAAAAGTACATGTAAATGATAAGTCAAAAATAGATTGAAATACTATTATTTCTGGTGAATTCTTCAGTACTGCCAAGTATGATTTTTCTGACCTAATAAAAGTTTTAAGTCTAAAATGAATAAAATATTTCCAATTTTGTAGTGTATTGTATGGTGGTATTATGCTTTGTGCATGAGAAACTGACTGAGTTTTATTTCCACATACGACATCGCATGATTGAGCTAGTCTGAAAATATTAGTACAAGAAGCATGATGAAAAATGACTGATATATTTTGAAATGAACAAAGATATGATAGAGATATTCAGTGATATATAGCATCAAATGGCAAAATACATGATGAACTAGTTTCAATTATACAACAAGATATTAAAGAGAGAATTTAAAAATTAATAACATACAATGAATCTATTATCTAGAGATGAAGAGTTAAGTAAAGTGTTTCGTTATAAATGAAGTCCTTGTACACCAATGTTTTATAGACCAAATTTACTTATTCATAGTAAAAGAGTAGAGTGGTTAGCTATGGAAATAGCTAATTTTTTGGTAGAAAAAACTGGTAAATATATAGATATAGATTTGGTCAGAGAAATGGCTAGATTTCATGATGATGCTGAGATAATCACTGGTGATTATTTGGCTATGGATAAAGAAAAATTCTGAGAAGAAAAGCTGAAAGAGTATGAAAAGGATTGTGAAAATGCAATAGAAATATTATATGAAAAATACAAAGATTTATCAGAAAAATTTGATTATAAAGAATTACTTTTAAAAATAGAAAATAAGGAGTGAATAGAATTTCAAATAGTTGATTTTGCAGATAAATTGGATTCTCATTTAGAGATTAGTCATGAATTATTTGCATGAAATGAAATGTTTACAATTATCTTAGAAAGATGGTGACTTGATGTATGACCTTTTGATTATACAAAAAATAAAGTAAAAAAAATAGTAGATAATATATTGGATTATTTTTGATATAATATTGATTTAACTGATAGTTTTATGGATATGAATTCTCATTATAATGACAAAAAATGTATAGAAAATTCTAGAATACATAATATAAATGCACTATGAGATAATACGGGTTATAATTTGTATGATAAATGGATAGAGATTCATTTTAAATATTGAAATGAGGATGATTTAAATTATTTGGTTAATCAGTTAGAATTCAGATATTAAATATTTAGAAATTAGCAAAAAATAATTAGCTTTTATTTACATTTTGCATATAATCAGTTGAATATATAAATTTAAAATAATCTATGGAAGTAAATAACAAAATTAATATAACTACTATTTGAGGTGGAACATGATCTTATAATGTATTATCTGGTTTGAAAAGAAATTTGCATTTCAACTTAGCATCTGTTGTTACGATGAGTGATAGCTGATGAAGTACTGGTAAATTGAGAGATGAATTTGGTATTTTGCCTCCATGAGATTTGAGAAGAGCAATATTAGCACTTAGTCAAGAAGATGTACTACTTAGAAAATTATTTGAATATAGATTTGATAAAACAAGCTCTGTTTCATGACATACGGTTTGAAATTTACTTATAACTGCTATGGCTGATATTACTTGAGATTTCGAAAAATGAATAGTAGAAATATCAAAAATGTTTAGAGTAAAATGAAAAGTTGTTCCAGTTACTTTAGAAAAATCAGATTTGGTTGTAGTTCTAGATAATTGACAAGAAATATTTGGTGAAACTAATATTGATTGTCCAGCACATAATACTGACTTATGTATTAAAGAGGCTTATTTATCACCAGAAGTAAAAGTAAATCCAAAAGCAAGAGAGGTACTTGAAAATAGTGATATAATAATTATCTGACCTGGAGATTTATATACTTCTATCGTGCCAAATCTACTAGTAAAATGAGTGAAAAAAGCTATAAAAAATGCAGATGCAAAAGTAGTATACTTTTGTAATATAATGACAAAAAATGGTGAAACTGATTGATTTGAAGTAGAGAATTTTGTAGATGTAATTGAGAAATATTTATGAAAATGAGTTCTAGATTATGTAGTAGTAAACAACTGACATATAAGTGATGAAATGGAAGAAAAATATAAAAAAGAAGAATCAAAAACTCCTGTTAAAGTAAAAAATATAAAGGATTTCAAAGATAAGAGTTATAAGATTATTGAGAGAGATTTATTAAATGAGAATGATTATGTTAGACATAGCCCGATAAAAATTGCAAAAGTCATAGAAGATATGGTTGAGTGATGGATAAAATAAAAACAGTTAGACAATTTATAAATTGTCTAACTGTTTTTCTATTTCTTCTAGTTCCATTTCTTCCGATTCTATTTCTCAATTTTTTATAGCGCTTTCTAATTTTTTCTTTGCTATTTCTTGAGCTTTTTTCATATCTGCTACATATTTTCTAACTTGAGCAGGTGTCATTTTTGCATTTGATCATGCTGGTGCAAATTCTCACATAATTAGTAGAGTTATTAGTAAAATAACCTTAAGCTCGAATCCTTTCCCCGCTTTAGCGGGGCAAGGGGCTACAAATATATTTAACAATGTTCCCCTTCCATTAGACTTAAGGGAAGAATTTATGCCCGTAGGGAGGTATCCTGTGGACAAGGATGGGTTAGTTAAAATTTTTCTTTATATTTCTTTTCTTTCCTTTAATGCATTTACAATAGTTATATTGTCTGCATATTCTATGTATCCGCTAGATAATCATCTAGATAATCTAGTTATTTTTGTTTTGTATTTCATTCATCTTTTTTCTATTTCTTCTGTTATATATGAGCTTGTAGCTTCTCATTCTATATTTGGATTTGTAGCTAATATTAGCTCTAGTTTTCAGTCGAATTCAGAAATTTTTCTAAATAATTGTTCGAAGTTCAAATCTCATATAAATACTCAGTTGATAGGGGATATAGCTCAACCTAATATGTGATAAATTCAATTATAACCTCAAGATTCTTCTAAAGTAATCATATCCAAATATTCTTCTACTACAGCTATTGTAGATTTGTTTCTAGTTGTTGAGTCACAAATATTACATATTTCTCTTGACATATCAGTTAAGGCATGACAAGATTTACAATAATGTACTTTATTTTTTATATTTAATATGTTATTACTTAGGTTTTCAGTAAAGTTTTTATTAGCATTTAATAGGAAAAAAGCCAGTTTTGTAGCAGATTTTTCTCAGATTCATGGTAAGTAACTTATTGAGTTTATCAATTCTTTTAGTGCTTCAGGCATCATTTAGATAATAATGAATAATTAATAATGAATAATATTTATTTTCATTATTGTAGAATTATATTTAAAAATATAATTTATTCAATTTGATAAATAAAAAATTAAAAAATAGGAATAGTATTCATTATACTATTCCTATTTTAAGTAGATTATTAAAAATAATGTATTTTTAATTTGTAACATTAACAGTTTTTATTACTGTTTTATTTACTGCTGCATCTGTCAAATCAGAATCAAATAA
>JAUXPL010000055.1 GCA_030683605.1 Candidatus Altimarinota bacterium | reverse complement strand
GTAGGTGCTGAAACTATAACTATTTGTAAACTTCCTACTGGAGTTTCTGCATCTCATATAACTGGTGCTAAATCAAAAGTTTGTGTAGAATCAACAAGTAACATATCAAAAGTTGCATCACTTGAAGTTGGTGCTGTATTTATTACTGGTGCTGCATTTACTACATATGTATGTGTGATACTTGATGCATTACTTGCTGCATCTGTTGCAGTGTATGTAACTGTATATGTTCATGGCGTGTTGAAATCTACTGTTCAAGATTGTGTTACTGTTAATGCTCAGTCTATATTGTCGTTTGCTGTTACTGTTGCTAGTGTTAGTGGTACTCATACTGTTGTAAAAAATGATTGATTTGTACTACTTAGAACTGGTGCTTGTGTATCTATTACTTTGTCTGCTACAAATCTCTTATCTACTGTTGTAACTTTTTTACCATATAATACATCCATAGCTTGATTTGCTCCAGTTACTGGTGTCAAATTAGCTAGAGATATTTTACTACCTTGTTTATCAAATGTTTTCAATCCTGGAGTATATGTAAAATTTACTCAAATTTGTTTATCATCTAAAGTATCTGATTCTATAATTTTTCATGTTAACTCTGCTGTTAATCAAGGTTGTATAATATATGCTAATTTTGCACCATATGTATCTGCTGAAAATTCATTAGCATTTCTAGTAGAATAATCTGCTCATAATTTTAATTTATCATTTCTATATTCATATCCAACACCTAAATCAGATCATCATCAATTCATACTAGTATATCATGCATTTCCATGTATACTATGCTTGTCATTTATATCATAATTGAATCATAATCATCCTCATACATTTGTTCCTCATTTGAATTCTTCAGTTGTTGTGATGAATTCTGTTCATCCTGCTACTTTGTTTGATATTTCTGTTACTGATAGAGTTTTGTCTTGTGTGTGAGTTGCATTTGCATATCATTTCACTGATAATCATTCTATATATTTTGATAAATCTCTGATTACTTCTACTCATGCAAAATTTTGATTAATAGTTTTTCCTTCAAATTTTTGAAACAATGCTCAAACAGATGATTTAACTCACCAATCTACTCATTGATATACTCAAGTTAATAAAAATGATTTTTTTTCTTCTCCAATTTTAACTGTTGCAAGAGTTCCCCATTTACCATTCATATAACCATATTCTAGTCATAATATAGAACCAAATTGTTCACTATATTGGTATCATAAATTGTATCTACTATTTCCATTTAAAATAGTAACTCAATTTACTCATAAATTCATTTTTAAATCACTTGATTTACTAGTTTTGTAAATTTCTGGTAAACTATCAAATACTTCCTGAAATTTTACAGTTGGTAAATAAGTTGTTTTTTGTGGTGACAAATCACTATCAACAGCTACTGATTTTGATGTATTTTTTACTAATTTTTCATGTTTAGCTTCACTATTTTGTGTAGAATTTGCTTCTAATAATAATTTATCATGTAATTTTTGTGCTTCCAAAGTAACTACATCTTGAGGTGGAATTTCTAAAGTATTTTTTACTTGTTCACTAGTAGTTGCACATCATTGAGCCAATGCTGTAGATAAAATTATTGCAGGCAATAATTTATTTTTGTTAGAACTATTTGTATTTGTAATATTTTTCATATATAAATTAAATAAATAAATAATAAGTTAATAAATATATTATAAACTAAATTTGTAATAGTGTCAAATATTTACAATTTAAAAAAAACTATTAATAATAATTAATAGTTTTTTTATGAAAATTTTATTGTTTTAGCTTCTTATTTTCTTGAGTAAAATTTACAGTGGATTTTTACTTCAAATAATATGCAAATCCTATAAATCAATCAGTAATATTTAATCCTGCTTTTGTTTTTTGTTTTCATCATGACCAAAATCAGTTTTTTGTTTTAATTTCTACATGACCATAATTTTTCCTATCAATGTTTTTAGAATATCATTTATCATAGACAAGTATGCCTCAAGATAAAGCTGAATAAGGATCTTGTAATGCTTCTTTTATGAAATGACTATTTTTATCTAAAATATCTGCCCATTTATATCAATCTCTTCATGATGTAGGTAATCATTCTACTCAATAATCAATCAATGCTTCTCATACATTTGCTCCACAACTTGCTCATTTTCTATATGTAGGAAATCATTTGTCTTCTATAAATTCTGCTAATTTTTCTGAATTATTTTCAGGTTTTATATCTTCAATTATTGTATTTTCTCCTTTTTTAATATAATATTTTTTTATTATTTCTGACTGTTTTTGGCTTAGTTTTTTTGTCATATTTTAATTATTGATATTATGCATTAAAATGTTTTTCTATACTTCTATCATAATTATTTTGAGCATAATTAGGTCAATTGTAATAATAAGCGATTTTTTGAAAATCTGGATTATCTCATTTCATAGCATTATGTAATTTTGAATTGGCTTTAACAAAATTTGCAAATGCATTGAATTGATTTTGTGGATTTTTCATTGCTTCTACAAAAGCTGATACTGATTCATAACCACAAACTTTATAATTAAATCACATAATCTGAAATCATCAAAAACTTGTAGATAATAATTTTGCTTCTTCAGAAGAAGTTCACTTTCTTAATTCTCTATCATAAACATGTTTTTCAAATCTAGTAGCTGACATATTAGCATTTGATTCTTGTTTCAATATAGCTTTTATCATTTCAGATTTTATTCAAAGTGAATTTGAAGTTTTATCAATCATTCAAGAGATATCTCATGATTCTAATGATGAAAAATCTATTTTTGTATTAGAAATCTTTTCAAAATTTTCTAGCTCTTCTTTTTTATATCAATATTGTTCAGATTTTTCTTTCCAAGTATCTTTATTAAAATGCTTTATCAATCAAATACTCAAATTTTCATCATACTTACCATTAACCATTTCATTAGAAGCTTCAACCTTACCTCTTTGTCTATCAAATTCAGTAAAAGCATCTTCCAAAATAATATTAGCTTCATCTTTATCTTTTCATTCTATTAATCAAGAAAATGCTATTATAGCAAATTTTGGGTCAATTCATCTAGATATAGCATTATTAACTATATCCATATTTGCATTAGGATTAGATTCTATATATAATTTTGATTTTTCTTGATTTTGTTTTGATATATTAGCTAAATCTTCTGATGTTCTCAATTTTCATATTTCTATTTTTGTAGTATCTCTGATAATCAATCTAGTATTTTCAGGAGTAAAAAATTCTCATCAAACATTTGTTCTTGTATAAGTTTTACCTCACATAGTTACTACTCAAACTTCTTTTGGTAATACTTGTCAAGCTGTTGTTTCCAAATATAAATCTTTATTAAATTTTCAGTCAAATTTAAATGTAAATTCTAAATCCTTAACTTCTCAAGAAGCTACTTTTTCAGTTAATACATTTCCTTTTGTAATATGTTGTAATCTTTGTTCTGATGGTATTTTTAAAAATTCTTTATTAGAAATAGTTTTTAATTCATCATTTCATAAATCTTGAGAATTATTTTTTTCACTATTATCAATACTAATAGTGTTTTTAATTTCCCTATTTATTTCAGATAATAAATCTGATAATTCTTTTGAGATTCCTTCTTCTTTTCAAGATAGAGTTTTTATTTCAATTTGATATCTTTTCACTTTTTCAGCTAATTCTTGAAATTCTTTATCTTTAGGATCTCAATCTTTTATAAGTCTAGTTCTTAAATTATTTTCAATACCTCAAACGAATTTTTTAGAAGATTTTAAAGTATCAAGCTCTTTTCTCAAAGTTTGAATCTTTTCTTGTTCAGGTGTTAATTCTTTTTCAATTTCATTTTTTAATTCAATTGGTTTTTGATCAAGTTCCTTGTTACCAGCACTCATTGTCTCAATAAGTCAAATAAACATCAATTGTAGAAAATTTCTTTTCAATTGTTTTATTGTATACATAAAAAATTAGTAAAAATATAAATATTCCTACTAATTTTAACATATAATTAATATCAATGCAAAATATATGATATTTTTTAAGATTTTTGTTCATTTAAATAAGACTTAATCAAACATTGGTTGATTTAAATCATAGTATACAATTCCTCCAGGAATGTCTGAAAAATTCATTCGTATGTAGAATATATAGGTGTTAGTTTAGTACTTCAAAGTTTAATCTAAGCAATATTTCATCTGCTTCTACTAGTTTTACTTTTACTTTGTTTCACAATCTGTATTTTTTACCTGTGGATAAATCTATATGTTCTTTGAAACTATCTATAAATTCTGAATTAGTCATTTCTACAAATCATTCAGCAGTATCAGGAAGTGATACAAAAAATCATTTTGGTATTACTCAGCTAATAATTCAATCAAATTCTTCTCCTACTCTATTTTTATAATATTTAACTATATAATAATCTTTTACTTTGTATTCTAGTTTTTCTGCTCTTCTTTCCCTATCTGAAGTATGTTTTGCTACCTCATCTAGGATTGATTTATAATGAATTATTCTAGTTTTATCTAGTTTATTATTTATTTTTTCTTTTATGATTCTATGAATTTGTAAGTCTGGATATCTTCTAATCGGAGAAGTAAAATGACTATAAAAACTTAATCATAAACCAAAATGTCAGAAATTTTCTTTACTATAAACAGCTTTTGATAATGTTCTAAGTATTGATTTTTCCAAAAATAATCTAGCTCATTCTTCAACAAGACCTCACCCCCTAGCCCCCTCTCCTCAATGAGAGGGGGGATTAATTATTTCTAATAATTGTGAAAATTCCTTTGTATCAGCATTTTTGAATACAAATTTCACTCAAAACAGATTAAGAGTATCTTGCAATGCTGCAATATCATCTTCTTTTGGTTCTTCATGTATTCTATACAAAAATGGGAACTCACTGAATTCTCTACTAACAGCCTCATTTGCACTTATCATGAATTCTTCTATCAGTTTATTTGAATCATATCTAGGATATTCTTTTATACTTATTGGATTATCATTTTCATCCAAAATAATCTTTGTTTCTGGGAATTCGAAATTTAGCACTCCAGTACTATTTCTATATTTAGTGATTTTTTCCTTTAGTTCATTTGCAATTTTAAGAGCTTGTATTAGTTCTGGAGTTATTACAGTCCCCCTCTCAGTCTCCCCAAATAAATGCCCTCACCTAACCTCTCCCAATACCTGCCCTCACTCAGTCTCTCCCAAAGGGAGAGAAGAAGCTACAGTTAATTGGTCTATCCCCTCTCCCTTTGGGAGAGGGCTAGGGTGAGGGCTGTTCTGAGTAGAGCTAAGGTGAGTTTTTCCTAATATCTCATCCACCTCCCTATAAGTCAGTCTATAATTACTATTTATTATTGATTCAAATACTCTTTGAGATTTTATCATTCAATTATTTCAAATAATCATCTCACAAGTAAGTGTTAATTTTTCTGTATTAGCATTCAAACTACATAAATCGTTACTCAGTTTTTCTGGTAACATAGGAATTACTCTATCAACTAAATAAATAGATGTAGCTCTTTTATATGCTTCTATATCTAGTGGATTTTTTTCAGTCACATATTCTGCAACATCAGCAATATGTACATAGAGTTTGTATTCTTTAATCCCTCCCCCTTCGGGTACTCCCTTTGAAAAAGGGAGATTAATTTGTTCAATAGAAATAGCATCATCCAAATCCTTTGCATCTTCTCCATCTATAGTAAATGTGAATAGATTAGTTAAATCAATTCTTCCTTCTATTCCCTCTCCTCTAAGGAGAGGGCTAGGGTGAGGTTGGTCCTGTTGGCTAGAGTGAGGGCTTTGAATATTACCAATTTTCTCAGCAAAATGCAATACTTCATCACTGAATTTCAATCTAGCTCATCATTCTACCATTATACCCAAAATATCCATTTTTTTATCTCATTTTTTTCATAGTATTTCTTTTATTTCTCATTCTGGATTTTTACCAGTCCAATTTGTAACATGTACTCATACTATGTCGCCAGTTTTAGCATCCATTGATTTCTTTCCTGGGACGAATATATCGTTTTTAATCTGAGGATTGTTTGGTAATACAAATCAAAAAGTAGCACTTCTAACTAGTAAATATTCTCATACAATAAGTTCTTGTTTTCTCTCTATAACTCTTGTGATTTCTGCTTCTTGTTTTCATTTAAATACTTTTACAAATGCTTCTACTTTGTCTCAATCTAAGGCTCCATTTTTGTTTTGAGAAAATACGAAATATCATTTCTCTAATCAAACTACATCTATAAATCAAAAATCTCATTTTCATTGAGAATAAATTCAAACAATAGTATTTTCATCTTGTTTTTTTTCTATATTATTAGTATTAAATTGTTTTTTAGAATTTTTTATTGTAATATCTTTTTTTACTGTTCTTTTATCATCGAAATTTGCAAAACCAAATGAATTTTGAACTCATTTTTTTATAATTCTTACTATTCTTGCTTCTCTACTTTTTCATCATCTACCTACTATTTCCAATCATTCTACAATATCTCAATTTCAAGCATCAATACTATTTCTAAGTGCAACAAAAAAATCACAATTATATGTGTTTTTGTCATCTGGAACCAAAAATCAAAATTTTTCTTTTTTATCAAATCTTCAAACTATTGTTTTATTCTTTTTCATTTAATTGTGTTTTATTAATTTAATCAAAGCCTTTTGTGGAATTTGGTTCTAACCCATCCCCTCGTACCTCGGTACTTCCCTTGTAAAGGGAAGAAATTCAAATCAATTATATAAAATAATAAAAAATTTGCAAAAAATAACTTTTGTATATAATGTGGCTACACATATTAGATGTGATTTACGGGGCCGTCTTTGGCGGCTCCACCATATTTGTAAAAAATATGCCTGGATGGTGGAATTGGTAGACACAGGGGACTCAAAATCCCCCGGCTTCGGTCGTGAGGGTTCGATTCCCTCTTTAGGCACCATAAAAAGTTATTAAGTGTGATTTTGAAAAAATCATAGTTAATAACTTTTTATTTGTTTCTTGATTGAGTTGGGAATCGAATTGGAGAAATGGAAGCATTAAAATCAGAAATATAATGCGACGAATAGGAGCA
>JAUXPL010000040.1 GCA_030683605.1 Candidatus Altimarinota bacterium | reverse complement strand
CTTTTGCAGAATGATTAAATTCTAGAATTCAAAGATTTGTCAGTGATTTAAGATGATTTAAGGATGATAATTATATGCTTTACAGAATCATTACTAAATTTTCTTAAAATTACTTTCTCCACCAAAATTTAGATTATGCCTATATTTATATGCTTATTAAAAAACTTAAATATCTAATTTTATTACTAATTTTTGACAAATTATATTTAATTTAAACTTGTTTTTTTTAAAAAATCAATATACTTCATAAGTAAAAAATTATTATATAAAAAACAATCAAAAAATGTTAGCAAAAGTAACAATTATAGGTAGACCAAATGTATGAAAATCAAGTTTTTTCAATATGTATACTGGTCATAAAATAGCCATAGTAGCAGATGAAGAAGGTACTACTAGGGATATTTCTGAGTATGAATATAAAGATGTAGAAAATAATATGACTTATATTGTTTCTGATTCTTGATGATTGGATTTCTCAAGTAAAACTGATGAAATAGCTATAGATATAGCAAATAGAACACAAAAAGCTATTAAAGAAAGTGATCTGCTAATATGGCTTATAGAGTACGATAGAGTAACAGAGTTAGATGAACAAGTACTTAGGGTACTTAGAGAAAATAAGATTAAAGATATAATAGTAGTTGCAAATAAAGCAGATAATGAAACTAAAAAGATGGAAGCATATTCGCTTGCATGATTTTGTGAAGCACTTGATTTTTTCCCTGTTTCTGTTTCTCATAATGATTGAATAAGAGAATTAAAAGATTATGTAGCTAAATTTTTGACTTCTAAATGATTGAATTTCGAACATGAAGAAGTAGATGATACATATGTTAAATTGGCTATGGTAGGTAGACCAAATGTAGGTAAATCTAGTCTGATAAATGCTATTACTGGTGAAAATAGAGTAATGGTAAAAGATATGTCTGGTACTACTAGAGATAGTATAGATACTAAATTCAATTACAATGACACAAATTTTGTATTAATAGATACTGCATGAATCAGAAGAATATCAAAAGTATGAGTTAGAAATATAGAAGATTGGTCTGTAATGAGAACTGAGAGATCTATTACTAGAGCTGATGTTGTAGCAGTTGTAATTGATTGATTTGATTGAATTGTTCACTGAGATTTGACTATAATTAATAGAGCATTAGAAGAAAATAAGTGATTAGTAATAGTTGTTAATAAATGGGACAAAGTATTAGCTAAGCCAGGTGTAGATAAGGAAAAAATGATGAACAGATATATTGAGTATCTGAAATCAAAAGTAGAATTTTTACCTTGGGTATCTGTAATATTTACATCAGCAACTGATAGAAAAAGAGTTGATGAAATCCTTGAATCTGCAGCAAATATCAAAAATGAAAGATTTAAAAGAGTAAAAACATGAATATTTAATAACTTCATGGAACAAGTAGTTTACAAACATCCACCAACAGGTACTAGAAAAGCTCATTCTCCTAAAATATACTACTGATCACAAGTAGATGTAAATCCACCGAAATTTGTATTAACAGTAAATAATCCTGGTCATTTCCACTTCTCATACAAGAGATATCTAGAAAATAGAATAAGAGATAATTTCTGATTTTTTGGAACTCCTATTGTTATAGAGTATAAATGAAGAGGTAAAACTAAAGATATAAGTAAATAAAATTTCATATATTAACAATTATAATTAAAAATGAGATTTTTATTTGACATTTTTAATTATTTAATAAAATACTTTTACCAAAATTCTACTATTAATAAAAAAGGGGAAAAGTATGAATAAAAATGGTGAAGAAATAAGGAAAAGAACAGTAGCTTTTTCAAAACCTGGTAGTCATAATAAGGTATTTGTAACTATCAAAGACCACTATACATGGCAAAAAATTATAGAAAGAGCTTGGGATAAGTTATCTGAACATTTGCAGATACCAGTAAATGAATTGCAAAATGAGTTTACTTTGGACAACAAAGTAAATCTCTAATTTTCTCTTTTTAAAAGTCAGCGAATAGCTGGCTTTTAATTTTACATAAAAAATATATTTAAGTCAATCAATAAAAAATAAAAAGTATTTTCATTTTCAAAAAAAGTTATATTATAAATAATATTTATATAAAAATATTTAAAAATGAAAAAAAATTATTATGCATTCACACTAGTTGAGTTAATAGTTGTAATTAGTATATTAGCTATTTTATGAACAATAGCATTTATAACTCTAGGTTGATATAGTAGGGATGCTAGAGATAATATTAGAATAAGTGATATATCTATTATGAAAACTTCACTTGAATTATATCAATTAGATTCATGAAAATATCCCATACCAACAGATGGTATTGATATTACATATAGTTGATCTACAGTTTGGAATCAAGGTTCATTTTGAGAAACTGTTCATGCTAATTTATCTAAACTAAATAAAATACCGTTAGATCCTTCTACTAATAAAGAATATACTTATTCAATTACTATGAATAAAAATGAATATGAAGTATCTTGAATATTGGAATGAGATGAAATATCAATGAATAGTGAAAAACCTCACCCTAGCCCTCTCCTTAGAGGAGAGGGAATAGTAGGAGTAAATAAAAAAGAAATATCATATAATCCCTCCTCTCCTTTAAGGAGAGGGGCTGTGGGTGAGGTTGGTTTATGAGAATTGAGAAGGGTTTCTGCATGAACAACAGAAGCAATAGCATATGTAACATGAAATTATAATTGATTAATGACTAAGTCATTATCTTGAACAATTTGTAATGTTCTTAGTTTGCCTACAATAATAACAAATGATACTAGTATAACTGATTTACAACAAATCATTACAGAAAAAAGATTTGTATATAATTGATATAAAAATCTACCAAGTACTTTTAGATGATCAAAATTCAAACAAAATTGATGATTTGATTTTGCACCAGCAAAAATAATAGCTTATAGTGATACATGAAGTTGTAGTGAATTAATAAATAACAATGATTATTCTGCAAGGCTAGAATTATTAAAATGATTGCAGGATTCTTATAGTTGAACTATACTTGTAGATAAATGAAAGATAAAAGATCTATGATTATTAGATATAAATATAAGTACACCAAGTAATGATGTAATAAATTATGCATGAAATTTTGTAAACAATAATTTATGATGAAACATTATTATTAATAATAATGTTTCAAATAATAATGTTACAAATACACAAAATTTAAATCAAGTACAATGTAATTATTGAGAAGTAGTACAATGATGAGTATGTATTGATCCTAATTGGGATAAAGTAGGAATATTATTAAAGTATGAGTGAGTTAATAATAGTAAAGTTCTTAAAGATGAAAAATGATCAAATTCTTTACAAACATGATGAGATTTATGAGTAATAAGTACTGCTAAAAGTAAATTTGGTTCAAGTAGTATGTCTTTTTCATGAACTACAGATAGTATGTATTTCCAATATAACAATAGTTTTTATGATTTATCTACACAAGATTTTACTATAGAGTGATGGATAAATGTTAGTTCTTATACTTGAAGGACTATTTATTGAAGTATTTTGAGTAAAAAAGTGGATTGAACTGATTTTGATTATTCATTATATGTAAATTGAAATAATAAAAGCATAGTTTTTGCATATGGAACTACAAGTATACCAATAGTTTATATGAGTTCTCCTAGTAATACAATCCAATTAAATACATGGTATCATGTAGCTGTTAGTAGGCAATGAAGTAATATTAGAATGTTTATTGATTGAAATTTAGTAAATACTAATTCAATTACTGAAAATATTAGAAATAGAAATCTACAAATATATATGTGAATTTCATGAAGTTCACAAACTCAAGATTATCATTGATATGTTGATGAATTACGTTTTACAAAATGAATATCTAGATATAATTCAAATTTTCCAGTACCTGTTAATTCATTTGCTACATGATCAAATGAAGCCTTGTTAATGCATTTTGATTGATTAAATTGAACTACTATATATGTAGATGAGTATTGACATAATTTTTCTAATTTTTGAACAGCTAAAAATACTAATTTACAAAGTAAATTTTGATGAGGTAGTTTATATACTAATGGTACTTTATGATATATTACTTCTACACACCAAGATTATTTAATATGAAGTCAACCGTTTACATTTGAATTTTGGGTTTATGTTAATTCATTATCATCTTCTTGATATGGAATACCAATATTAAATTTCTGAAATGGTGCAGAGTGAAATAATTGATTTGCTGTTTATTATTTTTATAGAAATACTCCTCAAAATTCAATGTATGTAAGAAACTGAGCTACTCAAATAGTATGATTCAATAATGTTAATATTTCTCAATGGCATCATATAGTAGTACAAAGAGATACTCCAAATTGAGGTGTACGTATGTTTCTTAATTGAGTAAGTACGTGATATCTACCTTATAGTTGAAGTTTCTTAAATAATAATACTATAGTTTTATGAAAATATGATTGATCATGGTTACAAAATAGAGTTGTTTATATAGATGAGGTTAGATTTACTAGATGAATAGCTAGATATTCATCAAATTTTACTCCACCACAATCTCCTTATTAAAAAAATCTTTGTAATAAATTGACAAATGATTTATAAATACTATTATAATTTTTTAAAAATTATCAATATATATGATACAAGCTACTTTGTGAATAATGATTAAAGACTGAAAAATATTTCTAGGTGAGAAAAAGAGATGATTTGGTAAGTGAGTTCTCAATTGAATATGATGAAAGCAAGAATGAAATGAATCAACTGAAGAATGTATGATAAGAGAAGCAAATGAAGAAATATGAATAAATATTTCAGATATTCATCAGGTAGCATTATTACATTTTTATTTTGATGAAAAACCTGAATGGAATATGGATGTTCATATTTTTTTCATAAACGATTATTCATTAGAAATAATAGAAACTGATGAAATAAAACCTATGTGGTTTGATATAGATAATATACCATATGATAAGATGTGGGCAGATGATATATATTGGTTACCAAGAGTTTTAGCTGGAGAAAAAAATATAGAATATAATTTTTACTTTGATAAAGATAATTGAAAAATGAGAGATTTTCAAAAGATTAGTTAATAATTTGATTTATGTAATTATATTATTATAATCTTAATACATATTTTATAACTACAATATTATGAATTCTAATGAGATTATTCAATTATTTGGTTTATTATATTTAATTTTTGGGCTTTCTTTATTATTTAATAAGCATTACTATAAAGATATAATATTTGATTATATGGAATCAAAAGGTTTAGTATTACTTTCTTGAATAATAGCATTTATTTTTTGATTTGTTATTCTATTACATTTTAATGTTTGGACTGTATCTAAAGATTGATTTATTACTTTATTATGATGGATTTGATTAATAAAATGAGTTTCATTACTACTTTTTCCAAAATTCACTATAAAATCAACTATTCATGTTATCAATTCTAAGGATTTTGATTTGTTTTCATTTATTTTATCAATATTAGGATTATATCTGATATATTTATGATATTTAGCTTAATGAAACACTGAAAAACTCACATCTAAAAAATATAGATTTTTATTATTACGAAGGACTTTTTGAGTATTTCCTTAAGTAAGTCTGAAAAAAACATTCATTAAAAAAAGAAATTTATCAGATTTATGATAAATTTCTTTTTTTCTTACTCTATTCTTAATATTCGTCCTTATTATGCAAGTATTATCAAGATATTATAAAATTCTTGGTAAAATTAATGTTGCATAAATTATAAAAAAATTATTTGATTAGGAACGAATAATTTATAAATACGTCATTAAAAAACTAGCTAAATATTTTTTAGCTAGTTTTTGTTTTACATTTAATAAATAAGTAGTATATTATAATTAAGGAGGAAGCATTGAAAAACACATATTTATAAAAAAATTAAAAAACATGTCTTTACAAAGAACAGCTACTATAGTCTCATCTTTTACCGCTTTTTTACTATTAGTAATAAAATTTGTTGTATGATTAATGAGTGGTTCTATAGCAGTATTATCAAGTGCAATAGATTCATCACTAGATTTATTTGTCTCACTTTTTAATTATTTTGCAATTCATAATTCTGAAAAAGATGCAGATGTGAAATTCAATTATGGTAGATGAAAGATAGAAGCATTGGCAGCACTTTTTGAATGATTAGTTATTACTGGTTCTGGAATATATATATTTTATGAAGCAGTGATGAAAATAATTAACAAAGAAACAGTTAGTTATTTATGAATATCTGTTTTAATAATGATTGTTTCAGTTATTTTGACTGGATTATTAGTTTATTTTTTGGAATATGTAGCTAAAAAAACAAATAATTTAGTAATCAAATCTGATGCTTTGCATTATAAAACTGATTTGTATTCAAATGCTTGAATATTGTTTTGATTAGCTGTTATATATTTTACGAAGTTTTATATAATTGATGCTATTATTTGAATATGAATATCAATATATATTATATATTCGGCTTGGGAACTTATTCATAAATGATATGTATTACTATTAGATTGAGCATTAGATGATTCTGAAGTGCAAAAAATAATTGAAATAATTAAATCACAAAAACAAGTAAATGCTTTTCATGAGCTAAGAACTAGGCAAGTATGAAATATAAAATATGTAGAAGTACACTTGGTCTTCACTCCAGAAATACTGCTTATAGATGCACATAGAATTGGGGATCATATAGAGTATAGTATACCAAAAATAGATGATAAATGTGAATGGATAGTTATGATACATTTGGATCCTTATGATGACTCTCCACAAGATACGATAAAATTTGATAAATAGTAAAAATGAAAAATATAAATTTAGTAAAAATATGAAGTGATTCTATACACGAAGAAAATATAGAAAAATTATTAATAGACATAGCATTGTATGAAGAAATAACTCATGAAAAATTTATAATTATTTCTTCCGGAGCAGTGAAATTATGAAAATCTAAAATACTAGAAAAATGATGAAAAATAGATGAAATTTCTAGTTCAGCATTGGCTTCAATATGACAACAATATTTGATGCAAATGTATGAAAAATTATCAAAGAATAAGATAGTATCACAAGTATTATTAGATGATTATATAAATTCTGATTATGTGAATACTTTTATAGAAAAACTCAGAGATAAAGTAGTACTAAAAAATCTAGCTAGCAAAGTATTATGATTAGTAAGTGAGCAAAAAGACAAGCATTTAGCAAATACTATAGCTGATTTGGTGAGAAATAATGTGCTAGTAATAATAAATCATAATGATGCAACTAGTAATGATGAACTAAAAAATCTAAGTAGTAAAACTGATAATGATAAGAATACAATTCATATAACACAAGTAATAAATAATTATAGCAAGGAAATATGAATCAGAGTTAAAAGAGTAATTTTTTTAACAAATACGAATTGATTATTGGATGATAAATGACAAACAATTCAATGATGAGAAATAGATATAAGTGATAATTATTCAATAGATAGATATTTAGCATATATAGAGAAATGAAAAAGTAATAATGGTACTTGATGAATGTGATCAAAAGTGGATTGTGCATTTCAAGTTTTATCCAAATGAGCTAGCGAAAGTATAATAGCAAATTCTAATTCTTGACTGGGCTGTTTAATTAATGATGATTATATGAGTACTAAGTTTGTGAAAAAAATGTAATTTTTCTCTTTACAAAATCCAAAAAAAAAATAATATATTAGCACTTAAATTATTTAAGTGCTATTTTTAAAACAAATAAATCCTTATTTCCTTCCATTAGTCTTAAGGGAAGGATGTCTGAAAGACAGGATGGGTTAATTATTTTTAAAATTTAATAATAATATAAATATGTCAAAACACAATTTTGAGGCAGAAACTGGTAGAATACTAGAGTTGTTAACTCATAGTATATATTCTAATAAAGAAATATTTTTGAGAGAATTAATTTCTAATGCAGCTGATGCAATAGATAAAGCAAGATTAAAAGCATTAACAGATTCTAATTTTTTGGGTGATGATGTTGATTTCAAAATAGTAGTAGAATCAGATGAGAGTAATAATATTATTACGATTAGTGATAATGGTATTTGAATGATTAAAGAAGAATTAATTTCTCATTTATGAACTATTGCTAAATCTGGTACAAAAGAATTTGTAGAAAAATTACAAAAAGCTAAAGAAGATTCAGATCACAATTTAATTGGTCAATTTTGAGTATGATTTTACTCAAGTTTTATGGTTGCAGATAAGGTAGAAGTATTTAGTAAATCTCCATTAGATTCTAAGGCTTATAAATGGATTAGTGATTGAAAAAATGATTATACAGTAGAAGAATTTTCTGCAGAAAATTTATATAGATGAACAAGAGTAGTACTTTATATTAATGAAGCAAACAAAGATTTAGTACATGATTGGAAATTGAAAGAATTAATTAAAAAATACTCAAACTTTGTATGAGTTCCAATAATGATGAGAGAATATGATAGTAGAACAGAAGAAGAAAAGCAAAAAGAAGAAAAAGTAATGCCATTTGAACAAATAAATGAAACTAAACCAATATGGAAAAAAAGTAAAAGTGACATAACTCCAGAAGAATACAAGGCTTTTTATCAATCATTAAGTTTTGATTGGAATGATCCATTATTTACGATACATAATAATGTAGAATGAATGGTTAGTTATAAATCTATACTATTTGCTCCTAGAGAAGTAAATATGTATAAAAACTTATCAGATCCAAATCTAGAATATGGTCCAAAATTGTATGTGCAAAATGTTCTTATTCTAGAAAATGCAAAAGAATTAATGCCTATATGGCTTAGATTTGTTGCAGGAGTAATTGAAACTAATGATTTACCACTAAATATTTCTAGAGAAATGTTGCAAGATAATTCTACTCTAGATAAAATAAAAAAATGATTAACTAAAAAAGTAATTAGTGAATTATTAAATACACTTAAAAATAATAGAGAAGATTATGTGAAATTTTGGTCAAATTATGGAAAAGTAGTAAAAGAATGAATTCATTATGAATATGATTTGAAAACTGATATAGCAGGAGTTTCATTATTTAAATGAATAAATACTGGTGAATTGATTACATTGGATGAATATTTAGAAAAAGCTCCTAACTCCCCCCTAACCCCTCCCTCAAATCAAGGAGGGGAAGATAAGGAAGAAAATAAATCTAATAAAACTATATATTATATAATTGCTAAGTCAGAATCAGAAGCTTTAGCTAGTCCATATTTAGCTCAATTTAGAGAAAAAAATATAGATGTATTAGTTTTTACTGATCCTATTGATTCATTTTTAGTACAATGATTTACAGAATATAAAGATGCAAAATTGGTATCTATTACTTCAAATGATATAGAATTAGAAGAAAAAACAGAAGAACAAAAGAAAGAAAAAGAAGAAAAGCAAAAAAATATGAAATGATTATTCGAACTAATAAAAAATACTATTTGATGAGAAAAAATAGAAGAAGTAGTATTGAATGATAATTTATGAAATTCACTATGAGCATTAAAAACTCCAAAGAATGGAATAGATCCACAACTAGAAAAAATGATGAAAGCTATGTGACAAGATGTTCCAACTCAAAAAAGAATATTAGAACTAAATAGTAAAAATAAACTAGTAGAATCTATGAAAAGTGAGTTTGATAATGATGTAAAATCTTCAAAATTATCAGATATAATAAACTATGCATATATGCAAGCAATATTATTAGAATGATGAGAATTAGAAAATCCAGCAGAATTTGTAAACCTGACAAATAAATTTGCAAGTGAATATATTGGTTAAAAAATAAAAAAATGAAATTTTAATTTCATTTTTTTATTTTTTTGTATATTATTATAATAATATTATATAATTATTTAGTATTATGAATACTATTCTTAAATTAAAAAATAATACATTTTTAAAATCAGAATTAGAAATGTTTCAAAATTTAGATATAACAGAATTAAAAATAAAATCATGAAATGTAAAATATTCTACTATTGAAGAATTATATATTAAAAACAATGATTATATTGATAATTTAACTTTATAATTTATTATCATGTATAAAGTAAAAATAGAATATGATTTTTTCGATGATTTAAACAATATTTCTGAATATATATTTAGGTCTACTTTTTCAAAAACAATTACAAAAAATCTTTCAAATGAAATATTAAAGACATTACTAGTATTAAATTTATTTCCATTAATGTATGAACTAAAATATAAAAATTTTAGGTGTATTACAATTAAATCTTATAGTATATTCTACATTGTTAATGAAAATAAAAAAGAGGTTTATGTTTATAGAATATTTTGACAGAGTCAAGATTTTAAAGAATACATTTAAAAAATACTAAATCAATTTTGATTTAGTATTTTTTAGTTCAGAACTTTTTTATATCAATAATTTAAAGATTTCATTACTAGACTATATGTATCTATCAGTGCTAAATATGGTATTTTGAAAAGTAAAAATATCATATTTATAAGCCAAATGAGGCTTAGAATAATAGTAGTTTTTATTATTTTTACTAATTCTATCAAAGATTTTTTAAAATAATGAGTTAAAATTCTATTTTCTATAGCATTAAATATTCTTTTTTTATAAAAAAGTTGTTTGTGTTTTATTTTTATTAGACTATTAGTCCTTTTGTATGTTGTTTTAATTTTTTGTTTTAATTCTTTAAATACTTCAATTTCATATATGAAAAACTTAGATTTTTCTATTTGTTCACTTTCTCTAATAATATAATATACATAAATAGGTGCTATAATTCATACAGAATTTGCAACTATGTCACTTATGTTAGGTTCTCAAAATCACATCAAATCTATAATTTCTTTAATTATTCAAATAATAAAAACATCTCTAATAGTGTATGAAATGACTTTTAATAATCATTTATTTTTTAGTTTATATTTTCTGATACAAAAAATAATTACAAAGAGTATCAAACTTAATGTAAAATGTCTGAATTTATCATATTCAAATATAAATGAGTATAGTTCCATTTTTGTGTTTAAATTAATATTGTATAAATAATACAATATTTTTCTATTTATATCAAATATTATATAATTATTTTTTTCTATTCTCTGGTATTTTTTTTATAATACATATAATATAAGTATTATTATTTAATAATACTTATATGAAAAACTTCAACTTGAAAAAAAAGCATTTAATGTGGATTATTTATATACTTTTTTCAATCATTGTTTTTGTATTAGGATTTTTTTGAGTCAAATCATATTTAGATTATAGAGCTGAAAAATTGGTATCAGAAATAAATATAGTATTAGATGATGCAAATATAAATAGAGATAATTGTAGTATTATTTTAGGTTTTGATAAAACCTGATTTATGGATAATGAATTTTTCAATGAAAACAAGTTTGAATCTATGAAAAAAAAATGTGATGAATTATATAATATTTCATACATAGAATTAAATGAAGATAATTGTAAAAATCTAATCAAGGAAAATAAAATATTTTTTTCTAAAGATTATATTATTCTAGATGACTTTAATAAAAAAAGAGAATTATGTACTTCTAAATATCTAAAAGTAAAATTTTCTACTTGAGCATTGTTTGATGTAGAAAATGATTTCAAATCAGAAGTAAAAATGGATTTCTCACTAGAATTTTTCACTGAAGTTTGAGATGAAAATAGTGAAGAATATTTAAAAAATAGAATAGAAGTAAAAAATAGATTAAAAAATTTGCTAGTTATTGAACCAAAAGTAGATTTCAGTATTGATGATATTTATCTAACACCAAATAAAGCTATTCTTAGACTACCACTTGTTCCATTGACTAAATATACTATTTCATTAAAGAATTATGATACAAGTTTATGAGAAAAAACTAGGAATGATAAATTTGTATTTACAACACCAGATAACAAATATTTTTGAATAAAACTACTTGATAAAGTATCTCTATATCAAAATAACAAACTTCCTAAATTTCAAGTATTACAATACAACTCTGCAAAAACTAAAACTAAGATAAAAGCATGTAGAATACCAACTGAAACATATGCAAAAATAGAAGTATATAGGAAAAAAGCTGAAAAAATGGATGTGAAAGACTTTTTCTTAAAAGAGATAGACAAGCTGAAAAATTTTGAGTGTAGTGAAAAAGATTTAGCTCTTAACTCACCCCTAACACCTCCCTCAAATCAAGGAGGGGAAAAACAAGTAATATTAACAAAAAAAGACTTTACTCTAAAAGATATAATCTGAGAAAATGTAAAAACTTGATTGTATTTTGTACAATTTTCAGAAGAAGCAGATAGACAATTTAATTGAAAATTAAGTTATCCTACATTTTTCTGAATCATTGATTCTCATATTATAATGAAAGTCAGCAAGAACTGAGAAGCGTTTTTCTTTGTAAATGACTTTGGATGAAAACCACTTGCTAATCAAAAGCTAACTGTATTAGTAAATGATTTCAAAGAACAACAAAAAGTATGGAATAATGATAAATGAGATTTTGATATTAATTATTTGACTGTACTTGATAAAAATGTATTTGGTGAACAAGTAGAATTATGAACTACGAATACTTGATGAATATTAAAAGTAGATCTTAAACAAAAGGTATCAGATGCATTTATGAGAACTTACTCAGAAGATTGGGAATATGATTGGGAATGATTGTATAAAACATTTTTTGTAATATCATCTTGAGCTAATAATCTATCTTATGTGAACTCTACATGGAATTCATGAATTGCTCCATGGAATTTTTGATACACCGTGCCTACTTGATATTGGGAACAAGATAAAAACTTGGATCAAGATGCAATTCAATTAGATAAATACAGTATTGCAGAACCAGAGTATTATTCTCATATTTATACTGATAGAATGCTTTATTTACCAGGTGAAACAGTAAATATTAAATGAGTACTTAGAAATTCAAAAGATTTATCAATACCAAATGGAAAAATAGCAAATCTTAAAGTTACTGATTGATTGTGAAAAGAAATAGTAAACAAAGAAGTCAAAGTATCAGAATATGGTAGTATTTCTGATAGTCTAAATATTCCAATAGCATCAACACTATGATTTTATAGTATTTGAATATATGTAGATTGAAATATTATTTGATGGTGAGGGTATAATGTAGAAGTATTTAAAAATCCAAAATTCAAAAATGAAGTAGTACTTAGTACAGAGTGATTAAATGAATGATTGGTAACTATTGAAAAAGAAGAAGTAAAAAATCATGATTATTGGATAGAAACTATTTATAGTTGAAAATTTAAAATAAAATGAAAAGTAATATCAAAATATTATAATTGAGCTAGTTTGGCAAAGGCTAATTTTAATTACAAAATTTATAAGCAATATTATTACGATGAGTCATATTTCAATGATTGTTATTATGGATGTTATTGGGAACCAGAAAAAGAGTTTTATAGTGAATGAAAATGAGTATTAGATTGAAATGGAATTTGAAGTTTTGAAGTAAATGTTGATTTTAGTTCAAATTATAGTGATTATAAATATATAGCTGAAGTAACGGTTACTGATTCAGTTTGAGATACTATATCTGGTGCTAATTCAATAATTGCAAAATTACCAAGTGATTATAAAATGTATGATAATACTTCAAGTGTAGAATTTAGTGCTGAGAATAAATTTATCTTGGCGGGTAATTCACTTGATATCAAATGATGATTGACTCAATGAAAATGGACTACTTGATATAATGATAAATATGTATTAGTTATAAAAAAGAAAAATTACAAAACATTAAAAGTAAATGATGTAAAATGATATAGTAGACCAGTTACAAGTGTTTCAGAAAAAATAGAAAAAGTAATGTTAGTAAATGATAAGAATCTTAAACCAACACTAGATTGAAAACTTAGATTGAATTATAATCTAAAAGAAGTTTGAGAATATGTATTTGAGTACTGAAAAATAGATATAAATAAAAATATAGATATAGCAAAAGTAATAGAAGATTTTAACAAAGATAAGAAATCAGAAAGACTAGTAAAAGTAAATAACAAAGTGGAAGTATGTGAGAGACCAATAACAGATTTATTATTAAAAAATAATATAAACTCTACACTTATTGATTGTAAAACTATTATTAGACCAAGTGATGAGATAATTAAATTGAGTGATTTGTATAGTACGAAAAAGTATTTTAATGTTTTGACTTATTGAGATACTGACGGTTCAAATCCTGTAGATGATGACAACAAAGTAAAAGTAATACCAGAAAAAATTAGTTATCGTTTATGAGAAAAAGCTAGAGTATTAGTTAGATTACCATTTAGTAAATGAAAAATACTATGGACAGTTGAAAAACAATGAGTTATTAAGAGTGAATATATAGATGTAAAATCTAATGTATTTTTTAAAGAAATAGATGTAGATGATACTTTTGTACCAAATGCATATATCTGAGTAGTTGCTATTGATACAAGGCTCCCACAAGGGAAGCCCCTACAAAGTGATGAAAAATGTAGGGATGCCCCTTGTGGGTATCCTGAGATTAAAGTCCCAGAATACAAAGTATGATATTCAGAAATAGTAGTTGATAAAACTGATAAAAAGACTTATGTAACTATTTCAAAAGACAAAAAAACATATAAACCAAGAGATAAAGTAAATCTAGATTTAAGCGTTGCAGACATAAATAAAAAAGGGAAAAAATCAGAACTAACAGTTATGGTAGTAGATGATTCACTTATTAGTTTGATGTGAAATGTAGATTTAAACACTTTAGAAAAATTTTATAAAAAACTACCATTTCAAATACAAACAAGTATTACAAATATAGCTATGCTAAGAAATTATTATTTCTCTAGACCAGGTATAGTATGATGAAGTTGATTTGGTAATTTCAAATGATGAGATAGTGCAGTAAGTACTAGAAATATATTCAAAAATACTGCATATTATAATCCTAGTGTGATAACAGATGATAATTGAAAAGCAAAAGTAAGTTTTGATTTACCTGATAATCTGACAAATTTCAGAGTGATGGTAGTGTCAAATTCAAAAGATAATATGTTTTGATATGCAGATTCACAACTAGAAGTCAGAAAAAATGTCATAATAGAAGACAAAACTCCACTTATTTTGATCGATTGAGATATATCAAGTATTTGAGCTAATATATTTAATAATACTGATAAAGATATATGATTCAAGCTTGAGTTAACTGCAAATATAAATGTAAAAGATGCAGTAAAAAATCTAATAATACCTGCTTGAAAAAGTGTAAATACAATATGGGAAGTACTTGCAAACAATAATCAAGAAAAAATTACATACAAGATTTCAGCATTATGAGATAGTATAGATAATAGTGATATAATAGAAAATACTATTGATATAAAACAAACTCCAGAATTAATAAGTAATATAATTAAAAATCAAACTTTAGAAGCTTGAAATACAGTAGAAATACCTATAAAAATACCAGAAAATACTAGTCTAGATAAATCTAAAGTAGTAGTAACAGTATCAAATAATAAATTAGTATGAATAGAAAAAATAGTTAGTAGTTTGGCTAGCTACCCATATGGATGTATAGAACAAACTACTTCAGCTACACTACCAAATGCTATATTAAAGAAATTTGATAATCTATTATCAGGTATAATATCGGATAAAAATACAATAGATACTAATATAAATTATTGATTGGAGAGAATTAAGTCTATGCAAACAATAGATTGATGATTTGCATATTGGGAATGAGTAAGTGCTTCTGATTTACATGTGACTCCATATGTAGTTAGAAGTCTAATAGATATGAGAGATGCATGAGTTAAATTACCAGAATGAGTATTAGAAAAAGCAATAAAGTATTTAGAAGATAATTCTCAAAGAACTGATATATGAGATCTAGAAAAAGCTGAAATATATTGGACTTTAGCAAAAGCATGAAAAATAACTCAAGTAAATATAAATCTAAAAACAGCAGATAGACATACACTACTAGCTTATACTTATTGATTAGTAATAAATACTAAATGACAAGCAAATAAAATTGTAGACCAAAATATTGAAATATTGAAACAACAAGTAGATAAAACTGATGAGTATAATTGGTATTGGGATGATATGTCAGATAAATCAATATTTACATCATTACTTATGGATTACAATTATTCTAGAGAATATATAGATACATTAATTTGACAACTATATGATTATGATTGGTCTAGTTATTATTATTCTACTCAATCGAAAAATAATGCATTTATGGCATTTGCAAAATATGTAGCTAAATACTGAAAAGAATCTAATTCTAAGTTTTCTTATACTTTATGAAAATATGTTTCTAATAAAAATTTAGAAGTATGAAAAATTAAATCAAATGTATATAAACAAACATTTAAATTATCAGATGTTTTAGTAAATAAAACTGATTTACTTTTCAAATTAACTAATTATGGATGAGATAGATTGTATACAGATATTACTATAGAGGTATTTCCAGAAGATAAGACAAAGATAAGAACATATAGTAATTGATTGACAGTAAAAAGAGAAATATATGAAGTAATAGATGAAAATGATATAGCTGATAAGTGTGATTGGGTAAATGATCAATATGTATGTGTTAAACCTAAATGATTTAAATTGGTTGATGGAAATGAGTATAAAGTATGAGTATTATACAAATCAAAAATAATAGTTGATTTCAAAGATACAAAAAACAGAACTAATTTAGTCATAGAAGATTATTTAGCAGGTTCGTTTAGAGTTATAAATTCTAAATTTAATACAGAACAAATATCAATCAGACAAAATCAAACTGATTGGACATGGAATCATACAGAATTCAAACCAAATGTAGTTATGGCTAATGCTACTTATGTATGGTCAGGAAATTCTAGTTTTGAATATTTCTTTAGACCAGAATTTGGTTGAAAATTTACTCATCCACCAGTTGTAGCATATTTTATGTACAATCCAAAGATCAGAGCAAATACAGAGTTCAAAACAATTAGTGTTAAATAATAATATTTATTAATAAAAAGATTATGACATTAAGAGAGAATAATTCAACTGAACAATCAACAGGTAATTCACAAGTTCAATCATTCTGAGATATAGAGTGAAAAGGAATAAAAAATGAAGTCTCTGATATACTAGAGACTTCAAATAATCCAAAAATTAAATGATTGATTGATTTATCAAAATCACTATGATTAACTGAAACTTCAGAAATGCAAGAATTAAGAACGGATATAATTGATTTAATTAATAAATGAGAATCATATAAACACAAAAATATAGAATACGAAGAAATAGCATTATCAATAATAGATAAATATAGTTGAGCGAAATTTGCTCAAGCACAAATTGCATTAAATTTGTTAAAAGCTTCTATTTATCTAGAGTCCTGAATGATGGAATATTATAATGAGGACATAGCAGATATTTTGGATTATTGTATTTGAATGTGATATGATGATATATCAGAAGAATTGGAAAAAATTAACTAAAAAAACTTTTAATGTGTACTTTTATTTTACACCTTCCCCCTGCGGGGACTTCCCCTGAAAGGGGCAGAAAAATATATAATTCTAACATGAATCCTTTTACTTAGATAAGGGCAATGGGCTACAATATGAAAAAAAATATTATTTATATAACAAGTTTTTTAGCAGTAAGTTTTTTAGCTTACTGCTTTTTTCCATTACTTACTTATGATTCTTCAAAAGAACCTGCAAGAATATATATAAAAGATAGAAATTGAATAATAATTACAGACAAAGCAAATAAATATGGTTACAAAAAAGCTATAAAAATAGATTTCAATAGTAGATTTGTATCAGACTTATTAAAAATAGAAGACAAGAATTATTACAATCATTTTTGAATAGATGCTTTTTCTAAATTGTGAGCAATTAAATCAAATATATTGTATTGAAAAGTAGTAGCTGGATGAAGTACTATTACAGAACAATATATAAAAAATAAGTATTTCAAAGCTAATAATAGAACATATTTACAAAAATCCAGAGAAGCATTTTTGGCTGTATATTTCTCCCTTTTCCAAAGGGAGTACCCGAAGTATGAGGGGGAGGGATTAGATAATAAACAAATAGTATTATCCAATTATCTAAATGATGTATATTTTTGAAACAATCTTTACTGAGTATGATCAGCTATGAAAGTATATTTTTGAAAATCTGATATAAATGATTTAAGTGAAGAGGAAATCACGCTACTAGTCTCGCTAATTCATAAACCATGAGTAGAAACATTAGAAGATAAATCATTCAGACAATATTTCACAAAAACTCAAAATAAACTCTGATATAGTTTCACTAGAACTATTTATAAACTAAATAAAAAAGAAAATATAGATAAATTCCCAATAGTTACAAATCTAGCAACCTCATCCTTGTCCACAGGATACCTCCATACGGGCATAAATTCCTTCTCCTTAGAGGAGAAGGAGGCTACATTATTAATATTCCCCTCTCCTCTAAGGAGAGGGGCTAGGGGTGAGGTTGATTATGATGAGTCAGGTGCTGTGACTGTCTCTATTGACTCAAAACTACAAGAATATGCACAAGAAACATTGAATAAAACACTTGCAAGTTTGAAATGAAAAAATGTTACAAATTGAGCTATTTTTGCAATAAATCCTAAAACAAAACAAGTGCTTATCTATCAATCAAGTCGTGATTTTTATAGCAAAGAAATAGATTGACAAGTAGATGTTATACAATCCCTGAGACAACCTGGTAGTACTATGAAGCCATTTCTATATCTAATGGCATTACAAAATTGAGCAAATCCAGATGATTTATTATTGGATTTGAATAATAAACTAAATAGTTTTCAAGAATGAAAAACATATATTTCTAATAATTATTCATTAAATGAATATTGATTAATCAGACTCAAAAAAGCACTTTGAAATAGTCTGAATAATGCTAGTGTCAGACTAGCAAGCGAATTATGATTAAACAAAGTATTTGATTTTTATAAATATTATTGATTCAATCTACCAGAATCAGCAGATTATTATTGATACTCACTCGTATTATGAAATCCATCTATTAAATTATCAGATTTAGTACTAAGTTATAGTAGATTGTTGCCTAATAGTAATTGATCATCATATAATCCCAAGTGACCACCTCTTAACCCCCTCCTTAGTAAGGCGGGGGAACAAGAGCAAGTAGATAATGACTTGAATACTGAACAAGCGAAGTTTTTGCTTTATGATATATTGAGTGATTCTGATAATAGGGATTTGAGTTTTTGAGTGAATTCTATCATGAACACTTCTATTCCACAAGCAGTTAAAACTGGTACTAGTAGCGATTTTCGTGATAATGTAATAGTATCATATCATCCAGATTTCGTGATGTGAATATGGGTAGGGAACAATGATAATAGTTCAATGATAGGAGTTACATGAATAACTGGAGCATGATATATATGGCACAATACAATAGAAAAAGCTATAGAATTATGATATATAAAAGACAGAAAAATACAGCCACCAAAATGAATAGAACAAGCAGAATACTGTTTGGATTTGCAATGTTTTAGAAAAAAATTGGTATATAAAAAAACAGAGAAAAAATACTATTCTAGAATACTAGATGGGAAGTTTAGAAGTCAAGATTTGTATGAGAAACTGAATAATGATGAGATAGATAGATTGAAGGATTTTCAGATGTATTTGGATGAGTAAAAAGCCTTGAATTTTCAAGGCTTTTTTGTTTTAGTTAAATTTTTCTAAAATGGCTATAATACTATATTAAAAATTACTTTTTAACACAAAATAAAAAAAAGTTTTTAATATTAAGCTTGTATTAAGGTCCTATGATTATAATAGATGTCTATCATACAATAAATGGCTTAAAATAGCTTAAAAGTAACTAAAAAACATTTGATTTATTATAAATAAATATATAATAAAAAAGACTTAAATAAGCAAACTATTATATATTTTTATGAATACTCTATTTTGATATTCATTTAAACATTAATTACAAATAATAATAAATAATACGTCTTATAAATTTTGTAATCTTAGTTTTCTTATTTAAGTCTTTTTATTACTATAACTAATCTTTTATCAAATACTTCTTTTTATTTGCATTATGCTCATCATTAGTTTCAGCATAATATATTTTACCAGTTTTTATATCATGTAAATAAAACCAATATTTAGTTTTTTCATAGTTCAGTGTTGCATTTATTGTTTCAAAACTAGGGTTTCAAATAGGTGTTTTTGGTAATCATTTCATGGTTCTCGTATTGTATTCAGAAACTTCTCTTATATATTTACTTATTACCATTTTACATTCTACTGATGTAAGTTTATGTGGGTAACATACAGTTGCATCAGCTCATATCATCCATCATGAATCAAGTCTTTTTTTCAATATTCATGCTACTTTTGCTTTTTCTTTTTTAATTTTTTCTTCTTTTTCTACTATACTTGCTAGATTTACTATTTCTTCAATTTCTTTGTTAGTTAAGTCTGATAATATTTTATTGTATACTTTTATTTCAAAGCTATCCAATTGTTTTGTTACTAGATTATTTATTTTGAAATTACCAGAATCTATTGTATAAGTATCAGGATATAAATATCATTCTAAAGTATCTAATCATTTTATAAATTTATAAAATTCTGTTAATTTTTCAATTTTTTCACTACTTGTTACATATTTTATATATTCTCATTTTTTGATTAATCATTTATCTAGTAAATATTTATCTATATCATAAATATTCCATCATTCTAATAATATCAGATTTATTTCTCACATATACACTGGTTTTTCTAGTCATTTTATTAGCTGAACTATATTTGAGTTTTTTTCTATTTTATAATTACCGGCTTTTAATTCCAATTTTATATTATTTAATTTTGTATATACTTTGAAATAATTCTCATTTATACCTAATTTTCCAGGTATACTATTTAGAGTTTCTCATGCTTCTACTTTTATAATTGTCTCATCATCAACTAAAATAGCTGATTTAAAATTTGAATAAATAACATAAAACGAAATTCAAACAAGTATTCAGATTATTATTAAGTATTTAAATAGTTTTATCATAGGGTTTTGTTTTATTTGTGTTCATAATCTATTATTTCTAAACATTATTATTAGTTAATTTATAAATACCTATCACTTAAATTATTAGTTTGAGCCTCCCCAGCTTTAGCTGGAGAATTGATCCCCTTGTGGGTGAATCCTGTGGACAAGGATGGGTTAAGGAGGGGGATGTTCTACTCTATTTTATTTTGATTTTATTATTAGTCAAAAACTTTGACAAAAAACTTTTATTAATATAATGAAAATACTTTATTGATACTAAGTCCCAATATTATGAAAATAGAAAATTTACTTAAAGAATCAAATCTGAGAGTTACAAAAGAAAGAATAGAAATATTTGAATTAATTAAGACAAAACATATATTTAACTATAATGATATACAAGATAATTTTGAAAATATTTGAAGATCAAGTATTTTTAGGACTTTGAATTTGTTTTTGGAATTATGAATACTTAGAAAAGTAGATATCTGATCTACTGCTATTACCTATGAATTAATTGATGAAAAACATCATCATGAACATATGAAGTGTGAAAAATGTGATTCTATAATAAGTTTTCATTCTGATAGTATTTGTAATAAAATATTTGAAGAAGCAAAAAAAATAGATTTCAAAATAAAATCACATAATATATGAATTATTTGAACCTGTAAAAACTGCATTTAATTTTATTTAATAATTAACTATAAATGAAAAAAACATTAATTTTTATTACTCTATTATTTACAATAATATTATCTTCTTGTAATAATGAAAAACAAGAAAATACACAAATATTACCAGATAAAATAGCTCAAACAACAACAAAAGTAGAAAAACCAGTTATTTATACTTCTTTTTATCCTATATATTTTTTGACTAAATCATTAGTTTGAGATGAGGTAGATGTTATCAATCTAGTGCCTGCTTGATGAGAACCTCATGATTTTGAACCTACATTGAAACAAGTAGCTGAAATGTGAAAATCAAAAATGATAATTTTGAATTGATTAGGAATAGAATCTTATGAAGAAAAATTATTAGAAAGTATAAAAAATGTTCCAATAGTTATGATAAGTGAACAATTGAAAAATCTTATAAATTTAGATAATAACAAAAAAGTTAAGACTGCTGATTTACATGATGATGAACATTGACATGATCATGGTAATATAGATCCTCACACATGGTTGTCACCAAAACAATATAGAGATATGGCTGATATACTAGTAGTGGAACTAGAAAAAAACTGATTTACAAATTTGGATAAATCTATTTTGCAAAAAATATCAGATTTAGATGCAAAATATAATAAAGATTTAGAGAAATGTAAAATGATTCAGTTAGTTTCATCTCATGCTGCTTTTTGATATTTTGCTCGTGATTATTGATTCAGACAAAAAGCTATATTTTGAATTAGTCCAAATCAAGAACCATCAGCTAAAGATATATCAGCTGTGATTACTTTAATTAAAAATCAAAAATTAAAATATATATTTTCAGAACAATTTGTATCACCAAAATTTTCAGAAGCTATCAAATTAGAAACATGAGTATCTGTATTAAATCTTCACCCATTAGAAACATTATCTCAAGATGAAGAAAGTAAAAAACTAGATTATATTTCTATTATGGAATCAAACTTATGGGATTTAAAGACTTGATTAGAATGTAGCAACTAAAAATGACAAAAATAATAGATTTAAAAGATATTTCTTTTTCATATACTGGCAAAAAAAACATATTTTCTCATTTAAATACTCAAGTAAACAAATGAGATTTTATTGGTGTATTATGAGAAAATGGGAGTGGTAAAACTACTCTTATTAAGCTAATTCTATGATTATTAAATCCTAGTAAATGAATAATTAGTTGGTACAATGATAAATCAGAAATTATTTCAAAGAGTAAATTGAATATAGAATATATATCTCAAAAAGCTCAGATGATAGATAATATAGTACCAATTACTGTAAAAGAAATAGTAAAAATGTGAAATAAATCAGAGTGATGAATATGAGAGCATTTTAGAGAAACTTGTTGATATGAAACTATTGAAAGTGCACTCAAGCATACAAATATGTTTGAATTTATAAATACACCGTTTTCAAATCTATCATGATGACAAAAACAGAGAGTATTAATAGCTAAGGCATTGATATCAAATCCTGACATAATCATAATGGATGAACCAACTGCTGGAGTAGATCTGGTAGCACAAAAACATTTCTATGATTTACTTTCACATTTAAATGAAGTACATAATATAACTATTATTCTCATCTCTCATGATACAAAATTTATCCAAGAAAAGATAAAGAGACTATGGTATCTATGAAATAATGATTGCTTTGAGTGTACTGATACAAAAAAACATTTATTAAATATAGAAACTATGTTTAAATGACAAGAAATAGAGTTTTTTTAGGGGGCGAAGCTCAATACCATTAACTTAAGGAAATAAATAGCATTAAATAAAGGAAATACTAATTTTTGAATTGGTATTTTTTTGTGTAAAAAAACTTGACAAAATAAAAAAGGTAAAAAATCAAAATATATTATATATACTAATTTTTACCTTTATGAAGCCAATAAAACAAACACTTTATTTTTCAAAAAAAACAATTAATATTACAAGAAAACTAATAAATTCTAACGAAATTAAAATGATTTTTAGGAAATGTGAAAAATATTTTACAAGAAATAGAAAACTTACTTTTGGTATAGTAGTAAATTTAATACTCCAAAAATGAGTAAAATCGTTACAATTAAGATTAAATGAATTTTCTATAAAATTATCAGGTAATCTAGAAACAATTACAGCATCTGCTTATGTAAAAGCTAAAAATAAATTATCTTACAAATTATTTTTACAATTAAATTTGATTGCCATTATAAATAGATTTTATGATTTAAAAGAAAATGAAGCATGATATAAAACATGGAATAATTATAGAATACTAGCAATAGATGGCTCACAAATAAGATTACCAGATGAAAAAGAAATAAAAGAAAACTATTGAACATCAAAAATTAAAAATTGAAAATGAGACATATGAGAATATACACATTGATTATTATCAGTACTGTATGATCCATTAAATAATTTAGCATTAGATACAATACTAGAAAGATGAAAATATTCAGAAAGAGCCTTAGCAATAAAAAATATAATGAATTTAGAAGAAACAATAAAAATAAATGAAAAAGATTTTATGATTTATGATAGATGATATTATTCATCATTTCTTTTTGCTATAATATTGTCATATAATAAGGAAGTATTATTTAGATTAAAAGCAAATGCAATAAAAGAAGCAGATGAATTATTTAATAAAGATTGTAAAATAAACAGTAAAATAATAACAATAAAAGTAGAAAATAATGAAAAAGAATATAAGGATAAATATTGAATAAAATTAGACAAGAAATTAGCTGAAACAATAAAAATTAGACTAATAAGAATAGTATTAAAAACATGAGAAATAGAAGTATTAGCAACATCATTATTAGATGAAGAAAAATATAATATAGAAGATTTTAATGAATTATATTTTAAGAGATGGTGAATAGAAGTGTATTATAATACAATAAAAAATAGATTATGATTAGAAAATTTTAGTTGAAAAAATGTAGAATCAGTATTACAAGATTTACATTCTACAATATTTTTGAGTAACCTAGAAACAATAATATCAAGAACAAATAATATGGAATTAGAAATAAAAACTAAAGAAAAAGAGCTTAAAAATAAACAAAAAGTTAATAAAAATGTATCATTTAATATTATTAAAAATAGAATTCTTGACTTGTTTTTAAATAATGAAAAAAGTACAGATGAAATAATGGAAGAAATAATTATAATACTCAATACAAATACTACTCAGGAACGAGAATGAAGAACTAGCTCCAGAAAAAATACAACAAGTAGTAAATCATTACACTTTCAAAAAAGAAAGAAAAAAAGTTGTTTTTAATTTTATAAAATAGCTGTAAAATTTAATACTTTAATAAGTGTGACTTTTTTATTGTCCTTAAAATTTGTTATTTTTCTAATTTTTAGTAAAATCCTTCTATTAAAAATACCATTATTCCTTAAGTTAATGGTATTGCCCACAAGGGGTGTCCCTACGTTCCTCTCGTATATATTATCAGGACACCCACAAGGGGTGTCCCTACATTCTTCTATTAGTTATTATAATTTTTACCATCAGTAGAAGTAATTTTCAGTTGTCGACAAATTGTCGATAACTCAAGTTTTTCTTCATTGTTAACTCTTTTTTTTATTCTATACCAATAATCTTTTGGATCAATTGAATCAGTTAATGCTCAAACTATATCTACAACTGAAAAATACCATTCTTCGTTATACCATATTTTACGAATAGTTTTTTGTTCGAATAATGATAACTTATTATTCTCTATGATTTTTTCATTCATATCTAATTTTTATTTATAATATATACTAATTATATACAATATATAAATAAGTCAAGTAATATAATTAATTATTACACTAAATATATCGCTAATAAATAAAGAACAAGTAAAAAATTATTTTTTACTTGTTTTTTGTATTTTCTATTTGATTTAAAACTTTGCAGAAAGTCATTTTTTCACAGCTTTTCAATACAAAAATTTTGTTATGAAATTTTGGTTAAATAATTTATCTTGTTTTTCAATACTTCACTCTAATCATTTCTCTATTATTTTTCTAGTTTTTTCTGTCATAATATATTTTTAAGAGATAAATATCACATTAAAATTGGTGAAGTATTTTTACTTTTACCTACTAAATACCCCACTATTTATAATTTTCATCAGGTTTTCACTACTCTCTTTTTTTTCATTAGTTTGTTTAAAAGATTAATCAATTCATCAATATTTTAAAATATAATTTTAAAATAAACTAATTCTTTCATCTTTTGGTGGATGAAAAGTTCCAATTATTACAAAAGGGTTTTTTGCTCTTTTATTATGTTCTTTTGTAGTTCATAAAAAGAAGTGTAAATCTTTTGTTTTAGCAAAATCATCAAAATATTTTTCTTTTACTTTTTCTAAAGCTACTTTTTCATCTTTATAGGTGTAAAAACAATTCCAATATAATTGTCATATTTCCCAATCCTCTATCATCATATTAGAAACTTTTCAATTTATATCTTCAAATTTATATCTAAATTTATATGGTAGTTTATTAACAACTTTAAATGTTTCATCTATATCATCAATTAAACTAGTTTGTTTTGTTCTCTCTTCTATTATTTTTAACTTTTTATAATCCCATACTCTTTCAACTTCTTCATATGTAAAATCTAAAATTTTAGTTGGTTTAAAAACTACTAAAGATGTTCATTTATCATCTTTATTTTCAGATATAAGTAAACTTAAATCATTATAAACATTTTTTAAAACAATTGATTTTCTTTCTTTCCATTTATCAGCTGTTGATATATGATTTAATATGGTTAATTTTGCTGGTGTATGGTAAGGTCTAAAACTCTCAGGTCTATAATCAATAGGATTTTTTAATAATTCCATTTCAATCCAATCATATTTTTTATATTTATTATAATCCTCAAATTTTCTAAATGGCATTGGATAAATTCTAATCCATTCTCATTCTTCAGTGATTCAAGCTGTACAAACTAATTCATCATATTTACTTGATAAAGTAGGATATGTTTTTACTGTAATTAGTACTTTCTTTTTATATATGTTTCAAGTCATATTTTCAATTAATATAATCATGTAAATAGTTCGCTACTTCATTTCTATGACAATAATTACAATCTGCTTCAAAGCATGTTAATGCTATTCTATTTCATAAATCTAATAAATTTTTAATTTCATTGATATATTGATTTTTACTAGGAAGAGTTTTTCTATATTCTATAAAAAGCTTTTTGTAGTCTTCATATGAATTTAATTCTTTTCTTTCTTCTCATTCTATTCATAATTCACGAATATTTATATATTTTATATCTCTATTTTCGCAAATATCTTTTAATCTACGAGAAGAAAATCAATATTTCATACTATTAGGATTTTTTCTCACATCTACTAATATATGAACATTATTTTTTATAAGTCTATCTATATATGTATCAATTGTAATTCACTCATATCATATAGTGAAAATAGTAGCAATTTTATTTATATCTTGTATTCTTGGGTCAAAATTTTTATAATCTTTTTTCTTATTTGGATTATTGATAGCAAAATAAGGATATCTATTATACACTGTATCCATTATTACCTTGTCTGACATATTTCAGTACTTAGTAATAATAGAAGATATCATATAAATTATCTGAGGATCTAACTTACTTATTACTTGTTTTATTTTGTCTCTATCAATAATTTCTAGTGTGTATTCTTTACTTTTAATTATTCATTTTTCATCTAGTTTACGAAGATCTAAATATACTAACTCTGAGAATGGTCACCTCAAATAAGGATGAAAATCATATATATTATTTTCAAATTCTTGACAGTATAGAAATAATGATTTCATTAAATGCAACTTGGAACAGCTTTTTCATAACAGGTATAAATAAGCTACAAGTATTTTTTGTCTAGTTAGAAACATAATATTTATTAAGTTAATATATACTAATTATATACAATGTTTAAATAAGTCAAGTTTTACTATTTATATTTAAAAATATGTATTAAATTAATGAGCTCAAAATCTTCAGCTTTTTCTATAATTTATTCAACTTGGATAATTACTATGATCATATCTTTTAAAATCATAACTAAATTTAGGCGAATATTCATAAGATTTCTTTAGCATTGGCAATTCTAAATTATGGTATAAATAGAGAACTTTTAATCTTTTAAAATCATCATCATTTACTTCTATTCAATCTAGTTTTTGTAAAACATATTTAGTTATATTAGAATTTAATATTTCATTCAAATCTTTATAATCAATTTTTCAATAAATGTAATCTAATATTTGTTTTTTGTAAGCAATTTTATATTTTCAAAAATCTTTTTTTATTATTGTTTTCATATTCTTAGAATTTTTAAAAAGTAAAATAATCAAAATTATACATACATAATAATTAAAGTTTAATTTACCAAACCACTTAATGCAACAATCAAACTACTTATACTTGCTCAATTTCATAATATACTAAAAATATCTACTAATTTATTTTTATCATTAGATTTTTTGAATTCATCTAATAATGCAATAATTTCAGATTTTTTATCTAAACCACTTTTATTTATTAATTCTAATAATTTTTCAATATCGTTAATAATATTTTTATTATTATCTCATATAATTATATCTCATCAAGCTTTCACGTTTGTAAAACCTGAAAACAATTTTTTTGACTCTTTTTCTTCCATATTCAAATCACTATTTAAAAATTGTTTAATTTTTAATAACAATCTTGTTAATTCTTCACTTCATCTTTCTTGTCATTTTTTTTGAGCTATTCTATTATTTTCTATTACTTTACTATCATTTCATCATAATGTTCCACGATAATATATTCCTTGGTCCATTGTAATTCATTCTAATTCATTCAAAAATTTCTCTCTCTTAGCTTTATTTTTTACATTTGATTCTATAAAAATTTCTGCTTGATTTTTTACTAGAAAAAAATCAGTTATAGTCGTATTTACTGCAAATTCCATCAATTGTTTAAAATCCATTATTTTATTTTTAATATTAATCTACTTCACACTCACTTGTCAATTCATAAGCATAGGTAAAAGGAAATCACGAAGTTCAGCAAGTTTTTGATTTTCTCAAATATTTTTAGAAATAATTTCTTTAAAAGATAATATTTCATTATATTTTTTTACTATAGATTCATTATAAGCTACTTTATATTCAAGTAAATCATCTACTCAAATTACAGGCATTTTAGTTCATTTAGAATTAACAACTGCAAAATTAAACATACTATCTTGAATCATTGTTATTAAAACAAAATTATAATCATATGCATTTTTTACACTAAATGAATGTACAGTTCATGTTACTAATCAATCAAAAGGAGAAAATCAAGCTTTTAATAGATATGGTCTTATTCATCAAAATAAAATATCATATTTATTAAGATTAAATAAATTAGTTCAAAATTTATCACTACTACTTTTCTCATTTAAACACATAGTTCAACTTGGCATAACAGATAAATCAATAGTATCAATATCATGTTTATCTCAATTTAAAATAAATTTCTTATTGTTCTTCTTTAATAAATCTTTCATTTTCTCAACTCCCCACCCCACAGGAATCTCCCTCTTCAACTCATCACTCCAAACCATTTTTCAACCATTACTTTTATATGGTTTTCAATTTTCATTTGGAAAATCAAACTGTACAAACCAATAATCATAAAGAGTTTTAGCCATTTTTTCTAATTCTGAATTGATTTTATTATTTAGTTCTATTTTTGAGTCTATTAAATAAATAATTTTAGAAATCTTTTTCTGTTCAATTATATCAATTTTTGGTACATTTATAAAATTAAAAATCCAAATTGGTAATTGTTTTTGAACAGATCAAGACATTAAATTAATTACCTGGAAAATAAATAAATTACTTCTAAAAAAAGAATATAAAAAATATTGGTCATACTCTTCTCATCATCTAATAATAAGCATTCATGAATTTATTCTAATATTATTATATTTTATTTTTTCATTATATATTCATATATTTCACAGTGTTCAACGAGTATTCATTACTAAATCTCATCTATTTAATTTTCATTTTCACATTGAATTATCTTTTATTTCATTTATGAAAACTTTAGAAGAAAAATCAAATCAATTTTTAGTTAAATTTGAAGAATCTAAAAATAGACAATATCAATTATTGCTAAAATTTTTTTTGTTTGGATAATTTACTCATCTATCTCAATCAATTAATTCTATTGTTGTTTGATCTAATTGAATTAATTTTACTTTACTCATATTTCAATCCTTTTAATTGACTAAAAATTTCATCTTCAAGTTTTTTTGATTCTGTAAAAAATCCTTGTAGATTGTTTTCATATTCTTTCATTTTAGTTTCAAATTCTGCCTTGCTAATATCTGTATATTCTATTTTTATATCAAAATACTGTCATGCACTGAAACTATAATTTTTCTCTTTTATTTCATCGTAACTAACTACTACTGATAAATCCTCTACTTGCTTTGTATTATGAAATATGTCTATGATTTGGTCTTCTTCGGTTGTTGAAAGTACTGTTTTTTGATTTTTTCAGTCTTTAATAGTTGTTCATAGTTTTGATGCATCCATTAGTACTACTTTTCAGTCTGTGTTTTGTTTGTCTATGAATATTACAGATACATTTGTTCCAGTTGTAGCGAATATGTTACTCGGCATACTTACTACTCATTTTAGCATTTTTTGTTCTATTAGTCTTTCTCTGATTTTCTTTTCTATTCAGCTTTGAGCTGTGATAAATCATGTTGGTACTACTATAGATGCTTTTCATCTAGGAGATAGTGAAGCTATTATGTGTTGTAAAAAAAGTAGATAAATAGACATAGAATCTTTTTTTGATTTTGGTATATTTGGAATACCTGCAAAAAACCTTTCTTTATTTTCTTTTGTATCCAAGTTATCTCTAATATCACTAAAATCAAGTTTGAATGGCGGATTTGAAACTATGAAATCAAATTTCATCAAATCAGTTCATTGTTTATGATATGGATCTAGAATAGTATCTCATTGGATTATGTTTGGAATTGAATGTACTAGATTATTTAATATTAGGTTAAGTCTAAGCATTCATGATGATTTTTGAGATATATCTTGTGAATATATCGTACATTTATCTTCTCATATAGCATGAGCTATGTTCATAAGCAATGTACCAGAACCAGCACTTGGGTCGTATACTGTTGCATTTGTTACTGGAGTATCTACCATGATAGCTGACATGATTTTAGCTACTGCATGTGGAGTATAATATTCAGCATATTTTCATCATCAGTCTTTGTTGTAGTCTTTTATTAAGTACTCAAACATAGTAGAGAAAAAATCAAATTTTTGATGAAATATTTCTTCGAAATTGAATTCTATTAATTGATTAATAATTGCTTTTGCGAAATCATCTCTTTTACTACTGTCTGCTATATAATTAGTCAATTCATCAAAAAGTTGTATTTTTGTTCAGCTTTCAGTTTTTACTGAGAATATATCATTATTTATAATAGCTATATCTCTCAGAGTATCATCAAAAAGTTTTCAGAATTGTTGTCCAGTTTGCTTATTAAATAAAGTACTAATAAAATGGTCCGGTTTCAATTTTGCACTGTCTGGACTCATTTTTCTAGTAAGTAATCAGTATTCTGATTCTGAGTATTTTTTTATAACTTCTTCCCAGTTTTCAGAATTTTGTAGTTTTTGATCCAGTAGTTTTACTTCATATCAAAACTTATCATTCATAAATTTGTATAAAAAAACTTGAGTAATGATTTTGAATTCATTTCAATCATTTCATAGTCAAAAACGAGCACATATTCATTTCAAACTATCTATCAAGTTTTTCGTTTTTAGCATAAATACTTGTTCTACCATATTTTTTGGTTATTAAATTCATTAAGATATTCTTTTGTTGCAGAAGCATTTATTTCATCTGCTGAAACTAAATCTAGTTTTATTTTATGTTTTTCGAAATTATTTATAACTATTGGGCTCATAAATTGTGTAAAATAACTTTCATTATTTAGCATACGAGCATTTTCTATTACTTTTTCATCTGCATCATTTTTTATCCCCATTAATGCTTCGTAAATAATATTTTCACGAACATTAATATTTTGTTTTTCCTTTATTCTTTTATGAAGTCTAGCATATTTTTCATCATTATTATATTTCACTTTTAGTAAATTATTTCTTCTATTTAAATCAGTTATAGCTTCATATATTTTTTCTAGCGATGCAATATTTTTACTCATTTCTTCCTGAGTTATTTCATCTAGATTTTTCTTTTCAAATAGTCTTTTTAATTCTTCGTATAATGATATGAATTCTTTATCTTTTGGATCAAAATTATTTGCTAATTCTTCCCTTGTTTTCTTTAGTGTATTTTTTAATTTATCAGCTATTACCATTTCTTCTTCTGATACTTTACGAAATGTAAAAAGTATATCTTCCAAAGCCATATTTAACAGATTTATATTTTCAGAATTTTTTTCTAAATTATCTTTTAAATTTATTAGATTTATATGGTTATCTACTTCGTTATATAATTTACTTAGTTTATTGAAGTCTATTTTTTCAAGTAAATCAATGTGTCATAACAGACGGATTAGATTGTATATATTTCTAGCACTTGCCAATGCTTTTTTTATCTCTAGTAGTACAGATTTATCCTTTATTTCTGTTATTTGTTTAGAAAATATTTCCGCATTTAATAAATCATAAGCAAATAGTTTATCTTTTATATTTATTATTTCCTCTTCTATTTCTTCTTTAGATAAAAATAGATTTGAATAAGTTTGCATTTCGTCTTCGCCATATTCTTCTTTTAATTCATCAAAATAAGCTTTATTTGTTGCATCAAATTCACTTCTAATATCTGCAAAATCTACTACATAACCATATCTAAAATCCTTATAAGGTCTATTTACCCTAGTTAAAGTTTGTAACAGATTATGTTTTTTTATTACTCTAGTTATATACAATTTCTTCAATCTTTTTGCATCAAATCATGTCAAAAGCATATTGTATACAAAAAGTAAGTCTATATCTCATGCCTTGAAATTGTCTACATATCCTTTTCTTTCTTTTTTATTACCTATATCATGCAATATTAATGCTGATTTTAGTTTATCTGAATATTTTTCATTGAATATTTCAAACATTTTTTTAGCTTGGTCAGAGCTATCACATACAACCATTCATCAAATAGTGCTATCACCAAGCATTATACGACTTTTTTCGAAATCATTTATTATATATTCTAACATTGGATTTACAAATTTATCATGAGAATATATTATTCTTTTATCTACATCTCATTTTAAAATTTGAATTTCTTTTAATGCTTCTTTTAGTTGCATTTTGTAGTTTGTTTCTATTCATTCACGAATAAGTTTCAGGGTATATCAATCAGCTATTGATGAATTATAGTAATATTTATGAATATAGTCTCAAAATATATCTTTAGTATTTATTGTATTTCATATTAGAGGAGTTCATGTAAGTCCTATAATTATTGCATCTTTATCTGATGTAATCAAATTTGCTAAAAAGCTACCTTGTGGATTATAACTACGATGTACTTCATCTAGGAAATATATTCTTTGAATATTTGTGTTGTAAGAATTAACATCTATTTTTTCTTTATCTTCTTTGAATTTATGAATATTTACTACTGTTATTTCTAGTTTTCAGTGTAATCAGTGAATTGCTTTATTACTTTTGAAATCTGCTAACAATTGGTCTTTTGAATTTACAGTATGAACTATTAGTCATCTACTAGTGAATTCTTGATTTGCTTGAGTTAATAAATCCAAACGGTCAACTATAAAATAAAATTTTGGGATTATATTTTTGTTTTGAAAATAATCAGTTAAATATCTAACATTATAAAATGATAAAGCCGTTTTTCCACTTCATTGTGTATGCCATATTACTCATTTTTTAATTCATTTATTAATTGTTTGTTCAATAGCTTTTGTAGCAAAGAATTGAGGATATCTCATAACATGTTTTTCTAGTCATTTTGTTTCTTTTACATATGCTATACCATATCTTAAAAACATAGCTAATCTTTTTTTGCTAAAAATACTTGTTATTATTCTATTTGTAGGACTATTTATATCTTTATTAGTAGCAAATTCAGGCGAATGTTTTATTACATTTAGATTATTGTCACTTAGAACAAAATTTTCAGTACTATGATTTTCTGCTATTATTATCTTATTTAAATCTAGTTTTTCTACTACTTCATCCTCTTTAAATGCATTAAAATTTGCTTTACTATATGAGGTACTAGAGTAATAAGCTCATTCTAATTGTCATATAGATTCTGAATCATATTCCATATTATTAGAAAATACTAATAACTGAGTAATATTTATAAATTTTTTAAATTTTTTATTTGAAAAACGAGTATCTATTCTCTTTCTTTCTGCTAATATTCATTCTTTATTATTTGGTTTTTTCACTTCAATAAAAGAAAGAGGCATTCAGTTAACTAGAATTGTTATATCTGGTCTGAATTCGTCTTCTCAATTTTTACAAGTTAGTTCAGTAACTACATTAAAATTATTATTTTCAAAATTATCAAAATCAATAAGTTTTATGTCATTTGAAATAAGCATCTCATAAAATTCTTTTCACAAATCATCATTATCTAGAGATAAAGTAATTTTATCTAGAAGTTTTTTTATATCATCTAGTTTTATTTTAGGATTTATTTTTATTATACTATCATAGAAAATATCTGTAAAAATATTTGTATTTATGTCCCATTTAATATCTTTTAGTGATAAATATTTGTATCCAAGTCTTGTAAGATGTAGTATAGTAGGTATTTTTACTCTTGTATCTTCATTATGAGCCATTTTTTTGTTGATTATTGTAATATTATATTTCTTTTAGTATATAAATTAATATGTATAAATCAAATAATCTTCATTACTTAAACCTCAAAAAAAATAATCTGATTTCTCAGATTATTACATATCAATTTTCCAGGGCCCCACTTCCTAAACTGTGTTCATTCTGTTGATCTAACTCTATATCAAACAGATAAAATCATATCTAGATTGTAATAATTTGTAGAAGATGTTTGTAATTTACCTTTTATTGCTCAGTGATTAGTTGTATGTTGGAATTCTCGACATACCACTTTTTTTTCAAGTTCTTGTTCTACAAAAATATTTTTTATATGTCAGGTAATAGTTGTTCTTGATTTACCATATAATAACGCTATCTGCTCTTGGTTTAGCCATATAGTTTCATTTTCTATGTTTACTTGTAGTTTTGTTTTTCAATCTGAGCTAGTATAGATTAAAAAATCAGATTTTTCTAAATTATTTTTCATTTAATACTTATTATTAATATACTTTATATATACATTATATCTAAATAATTATTTATTCAAGTATTTTATAATTTATCATATTATCTCTTCCCTTTTCAAGGGAAGTACCCGCAGGGGGATGGGTTAAACAAAATTAGTTATAGAGGGGGATTTGTTCCACAAAAAAAATCCTGAAATAAATTCAGAATTTTTTCTATTCCCCCCTCCTTACTAAGGAGGGGGTTATGGGGTGGACTGTTGCTAGTGTGTGTGTTAGTATGGTCTTGCAGCCCCTTGCCCTTATCTAAGGGAAAGGATTTATCCGAAGGTGTATCCTTTAGGGCAGGATAGGGTTAAGGTTGGGTTAGGTTAAGTTAAGTTAAGTTTCTCTTACCTCTTAAACACACTCTCCAATACTTCACTATAATCATTTTCTTTTAATTTATCTAGTTCATCTATATCTTGTAATACTTTGTTTAATACCCCATTTACAATTTTTTTAGATGAATCATCTCAGTATACTTTTGCTACTTCTACTGCTTCGTTTATAGATACTTTACCTGGTATTTCTTCAGTCAAGAAAAACATTTCTGCCAATCATATATATATAGGTAATATGTATGATAAACTCATTGTTTTTACATTGAATTTAGGTGTATATTTTTTCAGTATGCTGATGAAAAATCATTCATAAAATGTTATTATTTTTCTCATTTCAGATAAATAAGCATCATCTGGTGTGAATGTAAAAACATCAGAAAAAAATGATTCTCTAAATAATTCTTGGTTGAATTCATTTAGTGACATAGCATACAACTCTTGAAACAACAACTTTCTACTTTTCCTACGATTAACTATGTTTACTACTTCTGTCATTGTAATGGATAAAAATCTAAAATCGCAAAAAATAACATAGACATAAATATATCTATGTTATAAATACAGTAAAAACTATATTCTAGTTACATTAGCTTTTTTAGTTTTAGCTTTAATTACTGTTCTACCGTTGTAAGTACCGTCTTCTTCCATAAAGTGAGCTAAACCTGTACCTTCTTTGTTTAACATTACTTTGTTTTTCAATTTCAAAGCAGTTAATTTAATCCAATTTGTAGTTCTAGTATTAGTTCTAGATTTAGAGTGTTTTTTCTTTGGTGCGAATGACATAATCAATTCAATTAAATAATAAAGAGCGTTTTTTACAGAGCAGATTTTATAAACTTTTTAATAAAATGCAAATTTAATTTGAAAAAAATATAGAAATCTTTACAATAAGCAAAATATTAGCTATAATTTTATTTAAAATAATGAAAAAAATACTTATAATAGAAGATGATAAATGAATATCTACCTCTCTTAAATTGTACTTAGAAAATTCAAATTTCAAAATAGAAATTCATGATGAATGACTAAATGCGATTTCAAAAATACAATCAATCAGTCCAGATTTGATAATATTAGATGTCAATTTACCAGGTAAAAATGGTATTGAAATAACTAGTGAACTAAGAGTATTCTCAGCTATACCTATTATTATGCTAACAGCTAGATCAAGCGAGTTTGATAGAGTGACAGGACTAGAAGTATGAGCTGATGATTATATAGCTAAGCCATTTTCACCTAGAGAATTATTAGCTAGAATAAATACTATCGTTAGAAGATTGGACAATAACAATATACAAGATACAGATTTACTTTTACATCAATGAGTGGAATTAAATATTAACAAAAAAAAGGTAAAAGTAGATGGAAAAGAGATAATCTTGACAGCAAATGAATATGATATATTAAAAAAATTGATACAAGAAAAAGGTACAATAGTAACTAGAGAAACTATTATGAAAGAGATTATTTGATATGATAAATATATATATGATAGGACAATAGATACACATATAAAAAACCTGAGAAAAAAAATATGAAAACAAAATTTCATAATAACTATCAGATGAGAATGATATAGAATTAATAAATAATAATAAATAATAATGACACTCGCTAGAAAATTTATAATTTCACTCATACTAAGTATTACTTTTATAGCATCTATAAATATTTTGGCATTTTATTTCTTTTATTCTACTAACTTAAAGACTTATATTTCAGAAAAGATAAAATCTAGAGATGCAATAACAATAGAATACATAAATGAAGTAATAGAAAAACAAACAGTAGATGATATAGATAGTATATTTACTGATACTGAAATAGAGTTTTTTGAATTACTTGAAAATAATAATGGTAAAATACCATTAACAAAACAAAAAAATATAGATATAGTAATAAATTATTTGGTTAAAAGCTGAATATCATCTAAATATATTGAAGAAATAGTTCCTACAGATAATTTTTGAAAAGTACTTGAAGCACTTAGAAACAAGGAATCTCTAGAATACAAATTTGTGAATAAAATGGCTATATCTATATTGTTTACTAATATAGTATCTATTTCTATTATAATATTTTGATTACTTATATTTATTAGAAACACTATATTACCAATTAAAGAAGCAACTGAAAATATAAAAAATGCAGTAGATTCAAAAGATATAATATGAAATGATAATACAACAGAGATAGAATATCATAATAAAAAAGATGAGATTTGATTATTAATAACAGCTATAAATAGTTTGAACAAGAGTTTGAATATGCAGGCAGAAATCAGATCTAGACTACTTGCTGATATATCTCATGAGCTTAAAACACCAATTACTTCTATACAATGTTATCTAGAATGAATAATGGATGGAGTTATTAAATTGAATGAAAAAAATCTGAAATCTATAACAGATGAGATGAAAAGACTAATAACTCTCGTGAATAGAATAATGGATTTCGAAAAAAGTGATAAAGAAAAACTAAATCTAGATAAATCTAATATAAATATCTCCGAAATAACAAAACAAATAGTAGAAACTCATAAAAAAAGATTAAAAGAAAATAAGCAAAGAATAAAAGTATCATGAGATGAAAATCAATTAATTCTAGCAGATTCAAACTTGTTTAAACAAGTTGTTCATAATATAATATGAAATTTTTTGAAATATGCATGAAAAGATACATTATTAAACATAAATATCACTAAAAAATATATAGATTTTATAGATAATTGACAATGAATAAAATCATCAGAGCTACCATTTTTGACTGAAAAATTTTACCAATGAAATATAGAAAAAACTTGAGATATAAGCTCTAGATGAATATGAGTATGACTAAGTATTACAAGTAAAATAATACTAGCTCATTGATGGAAATATGAAATAAAGTCAGATAAATGAAAATGATTCAGTTTCAAGATATATTTGTAATCTTCACACAATCTTCACATTCAAAACTTGTAATTATTAATTTATTGTATACAATGGGCACACTATTAGGGAAAAAAATAGGTTAAAGCCAAAAAATACTTTATAATTTTCCCTAATTTTACTATGTAAATTATGATAAAAAAACTATTACTAGTATATATTACTATACTGATTACATTCAATTATCAATCTACTAATTCTTATGATAAAGAATTAAGTACTTTTGACGATTGAAAAACTATCAAGGAGTTAAAGGAAAGCATAGATATTTTGGATAAAGCTAATTCAGAGTTAGTAGAAGATTATAAAGATTTGAATATAGATTTTGAAGTTAAGAAATTTTTGAGAACAAATTTGAGTGAATTAGAATTAAGTAATTTAAAAAATACGATTTCAATTTTTAATACAAATAAATTAAGAATAGAAAATGATATTTCTAATAAAATTAAAAATAAACTATCAGTAGTAGAAGAAAAAAAATCACTTATAGAAGAGAAAAGGAAATTTTTTAACTGATTAATATCATATATTAATTCTGAATTTAACAATGATTATCTGAATTATATAAAAGAAAATGTACAAATTTTTATTGAACAAAAGAAACAAAATAATTTAGAGATAAAAAAAGAGATACTGAATAGTAAATTGTGAGTACTAGAAACAAAAATACAAGAACATAAAAATTTTATAAATGAAAATATAAAAAAAATAATAGAATCAAAATTGGATGAAAAATTGAAGAATTTATCTAATAATGAAACATTTAAAGCTTTGAGTAAAGAATCAAAAGTAAAAGTATTAAATAAAACAATTGATAAAATAAACCAAAAATTGGATAAACTAAAAAATTCAAATATATCTAATACTTGAACAATATCGAAGTATGCAAATGATATATATGATAAAAAAGTGCAAACATTTATGGTTGCTATGACAAAGCTTGAAAACTTCAGAGATACATTTAAATAACAACAAAAAAGAACAAAATTAATTTTGTTCTTTTTTGTTGTTATATCACCCAATCAAAAAATTGTTCTAAATCAAGTCTTTCATCATCATATTTGAATAATTTTCAGTCTTTTTTAAGCATTTCTAATACTTCATCTACTATGATTTTTGATACATTTTTACCATATAGATGAGTTTGTTTAATCATTTTTTCGTTTGCTATTGCTCATAATACAATATCTGCAATCAAGTTTGAATTGATAGGTGGAGCTATTATGTTTGTACCTGCAAGAATTGTTTCTGTTCTATCAGAACCAAATCTAACTGTTACACATGGTACTCATACTATATTTGCTTCTTCTTGCATACTACCACTATCTGTTACTACTGCTCAAGCTTTGCTAATCATATCTATTACTTCGCTATGATGAGCAAGTGCTGGTCCATAAGCGAAATTGTCTGTATATTTTTCTTTTAATTCTTCTATATCGTTTCTCAGTCCATAATTATCTATAGCATATTCTGAAGCATATAGTCATAAAAAACATACATATACTCCTTGCTCTACTAGTTTTTTTATTGCATTGTATATTACTAGAAATCTCTCTTTTTTTTCTGTATTTTCTCTTCTATGAATTGTTATAAATATGAATGGCTTATTTTTCATATTTGGAAATTTTTCAAATGCTTTTGATTCACCTACTTTAGTTTTAGATATTTCTATTGCATCTGCAACTGTATTTCATACTACTTTTATATGGTCAGCAGGAAATCATTCATTAGTCAGAGTAGTTCTATATAGCTCTACTGGTGCTGCAAATAGTCCTGTAGATGCTTCTATTCATCTAGTATCAAATTGTTCAGGATATGGTTCTATACTACCAGTTTCATACAAATCAAAGTTTTGTAAAGCATTGTAGTAAGTATCCCAATCAAATTTTCATTCTTTATATTCTTTAAATAAATTGTGATAAAATTGCTTGTTTGGTGTAAATGTTCTGATACCAGCTTCTACATGTACTACTGCAAATTTATTCAAAAATGCTGCTTTATCAGCAGTAGTTGCAGTTAAAGTATCACCATGAACATAAGGAATAGGTAATTTATTATAATTTTGAGATAGATTTACTAAAAAATCTCCTAGTCTTTCTACTATAAGTGAGAATTTTTTATGTATTGGACCAAAAATATTTAGATTTACATCTACTTCCATAGCAAATTCATCTAATACTCATTTACTCAAATTGTAATCATAGTGTTGACCTGTATGAACTAATATAACTAATTCATTTCTATTTTTTAATTCTTGATATAATGGTGCTTGTTTGATAATATCTGGTTTTGTAGCAATCATTATGATATGTGCATATTTTTTTGCTGATTTTTCTATATCTTCCCAAAAATGAGGTTTAATATATACACTTTTGTCCTCTATCGTATTATTTGTCATGTTTAAGTCATTCTTTAAAAAATAATTAGCTTGATTATATTGACTTTTCGTATTTTGCAAAATTAATGTAGATTTTCTAGATAACAATTTTACACTCCAGCTAGATTATTCTGTTGATTTAGCTACATTATTATTTAAAAATATTATACCATTACTATATTTCTTCAATTTAATTTTTTTGTCATTTGTTATTAGCTTATCTCCTTTATTTCAAGACCAACTTATATCATTTGTAAGTATTAATTCATATACTTTTCATAAATTATTTATTTTATTTTCATATATACATTTTTTTATATCTGATATATTTTTTGTATTTTCTAGATTTACAGGTATCTTTGCTATCATTGGTCACTTTGTGTTGTTCTGATCTTGAAAACAAATATTTATATAAGTTTCATTTATTATTCAAGATTTATAGTCTTCAAATAATTTCATATATATTTCATTTTCGTTTGATCAATTATATATATTTTCTTCATTTCATATAAATGTATTTATTGATTTATTTGGTAATATTCATGTTATATATTCATTCCATCATACAAAAAAGATATATTCCAATCAATATTTTTTTATTATATTTTGATACACTTCTTGTATATAATCTAGTTGTTCTTCTAAATATTCACCATTATCTCATTTTGTTGAAATATATTTAATTCTTTCAAATGATATACCTGAATCATATGCTTCTTTTCTTACTCATCAGTTCCAATTATTACTTATTATTGCTTCTACACGTATCTTAAGTTTTCATGTATTTACTTTGTCTAATAATTTGTTTAGATATTTACATCATTCTAAATAATTATCTCCACCATTTATGAGTATTCAAATTTTTTTTTCACTATCATCTAGTTGATTAATATAATGAAAAAGATTATTATTCAAAATAGTTAAAAGTATTTTAAATATATTTGTATGCATAATAATATTATTAAAAAATAATTTAATATATTGTAAGTATACATTTAATTAATTATTATTCAATTTTAAATTTTTCTTGCAATATATCTATAAATAATATATAATAATTTCACTTATAATTTAACTATAATTTTATGTGAGCAATAATATTGTTACTTGAGATTTTCATTTGATTTTTATTGTTTATTATTCCAGATGTGTGATTTATGATAGGAATTGTTTATTTCATATTTTTACTAATATCATGAGTAGTAATTGTGCAACCTAATACAGTTAGAAGTAAGGAAGTATTTGGTAAATATACATGAGTACTTAGACAATGATTTAATTTGGTTATTCCATTTGTAACTAGAACTGTTAGATTGGATTTACAAAGGAAAAATTTCCCAGTAGAAGTAGAATGAGTTACTCAAGACAATGTAAATGCATTTATATGATTGAATGTAATTTATTATATAGAAGATGATTCTAATGCTACGATTAGCTGAAATATATATAAAGCTATATATAGTATTGATGATCCAAGAACTATGATCAAATCAACAATTGATGAACAACTGAGAGCTATGATTGTTACTTTTACACATAAAAATATATTTGCTAAGAGAGAAGAAATATGAGAATCAATAGAAGAAAGACTGAGAGTTAAATTATCTACTTTTTGATTCAAACTTGATAGTATTCAAGTAAGAGATGTGAAACTTGATAGCGCTGTAATGTCTGCTATGAACAAAATAGTAGAAACTGAGAAATACAAAGAAGCTGCATTCAATGAAGCTGAAGCTAAAAAAATCATGCAAGTAAAACAAGCTGAAGCAGAAAAAGAATCAAAAATACTTCTATGAGAAGGTATGGCAGGTCAAAGAATGAAAATAGCTGAATGATTCAAAGAATCAGTTGATATGATAAAACAAGCTGATAATTCTCTAACTGCAGAAAAAGTATTAAATTTTCTACTAGATTCATCTAGAATAGAAACACTATGAAATATCTGAGCACAAGAAAATTCTAAGCTAGTATATTTAAATGAAAATCTAGAATGAAGAACAAGTAGGCTTATTGCTGGAAGTGAGATAATATAAACAAAAAATCTAAAACGAATTCGTTTTAGATTTTTTGTTTATATTATCATTATTTAGTAAATGCTTGAGTTGGAGGAGTAAAATTTCAATTATATATTGATTCTCATTTTATAAATCTTAATTCATCAATATAAATGTTTCATACTTGATTCCATGATCATGTATAGTGTCATAACTTTAGATAATTCGTTGTTCAAAAATTTCAAGAACTTGGTAAGTATCATAATGAAACTCAATCTACATAAAATCTAATATTTCATCAAACAGTTTCTCTAGTAATTGCAAAATGATACCATTGTCATATATTATAATCATAGTTTCTTAATATAGTTCAATATGCATTTCTTATTAAATGACCTTTTGATCAAGTATTCCACTGAAATGTTTGTGTGGCAAATCATCAAGTTCAATCAGATCAATTTCAATATGTTTGAATCGCATATCAATATCAAGCTGATGGTAAATGCGTTTGTAAAAACCAATATTCCATTGTAAAAGGTTGATTTCAGATTAATAAATCATTATGAGTTAAATGTATATATCAGTTCGTGTAATTTGTATACAAACTTGTTCATCAAAATTTACTATAATTAGAACTTATTTTTGCATTTCAGAAATTAGTAAAATTATGTCAATATTCATCTATATATGAAGTACTATTATTAGCTCAATCAAAATGCATTAGTAAAGTTTTATTACCATATTCTCATATAGCGAATTTTTTTGTTGGTTTAGTAAAACTTGATGTATATCTTGCTTTTCACTTAGTAATTCTGAATTCATCTATATATCAGTGAAAATAAGAATCTGTATATGATAATGATTTTCACATTTCAACATTAGTTGTTCTATTTCTTATATTTTCAGTTAATGTATTAGTATTAACCAAATTTCAGTCAATAAATAATTTTAAGCTACTTCACTCTCTAGTTACAGCTACATGATACCATGTATTTAACAAAATTGAATTATTTGAACTACATAGATTAATTGCTCAATTACTTGTAGTTCAGTATTTAAAACAAACACTTTTTCAAGTTGATCAGGCTACAAATAATGTATAATCAAAATCAGCTCATCACGTTCTTTTACTCAATATTGTTCAGTATAAACTTCATCATGCATAAGCACTAGGATTTATCCATCATTCTAAAGTAAAATCAGAAGTAGACAAATCATATAAACTAGCATTATAAGTATAAGTTATAAAATCATTATTTCAGTCAAAAAATCAACTTGCTCAGTCATACATACTATTTTCAGTACTTATTTTTGTATCTCAAGATCTTGTTATAACATTTACTCATTTACTATCTAAAAAGTTTGTACTATTATTTGTTCAGTTCATTCTCATAAGCATTGATACTTTTGACCAATCAGGATCTATACATTGTCATTCAACAACATTTTCTCAATGATTACATGATGTTGTACAAGAACTACCATTCCAAGAATAATTTGTATCACATGCAAATGTACATACTCATGGAGTCGTTGAATTGTGTATCCATGCTACATTTACATTTTGACTAGTTGCTGTTGAGTGTGCATTTAAAGGTACTGTATTCAAACATTGATCTGCTACACAAGCTCCAGATTGTTCTACATATCATCAATTACACACTATATTTATTGCTTCATCTATTATATTCAATGTTCAATCAATACAATTAGCTTGAGCTCCATAGTTTTGTGTTCAATTACTTATACTTCAAGATTTTGTTATATTCTCTGATTGACTATGATTTATTTGAGGTATTGTATATCAGCTTTGAGTTTTTGCATCACAGTTTGCATATGTTGTAGTAGTTGTTCATCCTAATGATGTACTTACTTTTCATTTAAGTACATTATTTACATAATTTCCTGCATAATTTATTACTTCATTACTTGGGCTATTTGTATCTATTTCTAGATTTACTATATTTGCTAATTCTCACTCATTTTGTAATATTGTTCAAATATATGCATCTTTTAATCATTTCAGTAGATTGACTCTTGCTGTATAGCTAGAATTATCAGTTAGAGGAGTACAACTAGAAGTATCTGTGTAAGCTAAAAGAGTATTTGGTTGAAAATCAAATCAAGCTGCTTCATTGAATTTGCTACCTTTGAATGATGCTGGTAAGTTTTTGAATCATCTATATACCAATTTTTGTTCTGTTACTATTTGTTGTAAATCAGTTATATTAGTATCATTAGTTATTATTGTAGGTAATGCTAATACATTACATAATTCTCAACTAAGACTTTTAGTCATTTGTCAATTATAATTACCTGTGGTATATGCTTGTGCTTCTATTGTTCAGGCAAAAACACCTCTCAATTCTCCCCTTGTCAGGGGCGATGATGCTACTGCTGCTTGTTCCCCGCCTTGATAAGGAGGGGTTAGGGGTGGTCTGTAGCTAACTTCATCCCCTTCAATTATTCATCATAATTCATATTGATTTTTGCTAGATGTTATTGAATATGTATATTCTTTTTCCGTTAATATATCTCTAGGTATTACATCAAGCTTCACTATATTAGCTATAACTGTATCTCAAAAAGTTCACTGAGTCCATACTGTTGCTCAACTATATGTAATATTTATTCAATTTGTTGGTAGTGGGTATTTTCATGTTTCAATTTGAAACAATTCTAGTGATGTTTTCATTTTTGATAAATCGCTTATTCTTGTACTATCTCTAGCTTGTTTACTATATCATTGCAAACTAATAAAAGCTATTGTTCATAGGATTGCTAGTATTGTAATTACAACGATTAGCTCTACCAGTGTGAATGCTGGTCTACATCCCCCCCTGATACGTGTCCAGTCTTTCCCGCTAAAGACGGGACTCGTAGCTGGAAGGGAGAATTGAGATGGTTTTGTTTTTTGTTTATTCATATGAAAATATTAATATTTATAGTAACATTATTATATTTATTTAATAATTATTGCAATAAAAAAAGTACTTTTTAATTTCTAGATATTGTAATAATTAGACTATTGCTGGAAGTGTAATAATATAAAAAAAATCTAAAACGAATTCGTTTTAGATTTTTTTTATATTAATTATTTTTTATACAACGAACATTGTATCAATATCCTTTAGACATAGTTGTAGCTATATAAGTCCATGTATTAATAGTACCAGAATCATCAGTACGTCACAAAAAATTAACTCTTCATAATTGTGAACTGAAATGTGTAGCAGTCCAATAATATCAACTTGTTTTTATAGTTCACATTCAATCAACCAAAGGATTCGCATCTGATTCATATACATCTGCATCATATATATCACGGTATCATCAAAATGGCATTACTAAATCATTTTTCATTGCAGTTGAATTACTTCACCATCATCATATTGTATGTATAGATGTCCGTTCTGTTTGATTTCATACATGATATCAACTAGCACATGGTCACTGTTTAGCTAAATCTGTGTTTGTAGTATGTCACCAGTTGTCAGTTGTACTTGTACTAGACCAATTATATTGTTCTACAAAACCATAAGTATCTGTACTAGCATTTAATCAAGTTGTTCAACTAATAGTAGATTCATTCATTGAAGTATCTAAATATGGAAATCATTTATTTCTTCACCATTGAAAATAATATCAGTAACTAGATGTTCATAATCATGATACACTTGCTCATACATTACAAGAGGATATAATTATTCATGTTTGATTTCAAGTACATAGTAATTTATCAGCAGTATTACATCATGGGTGAACTGGTTGTGCTAATCATGAAGTAGATACTCATGGATATATTGTAACTGATGTAAATATCTGTCAATTATTTGATCATGTACATGCAGAATAAATACTTTGACAACTACTTCCATTCCAATAAAAATTTGTATTACAATTAAAATCACAGGTCGCCTGACTCTCTCACCAATTTGTACTTGGTGTCCATCCACTTCCATTCCATGTTTGTGTATAAGTTGTACCAGCTGTTGCAGTAGAATTAGATGGTTGAGAACCTCCACATGCTACACTTTGAGTATTTGCATTACACACATTTCCACTTTGTGTATAGTTTACATTACAACTTGTCACTGTACATGCTCACCAAGCACTTCCATTCCATGTTTCTTGTCATGTTCCATTTGCAATTACACATGATCTTGTATCACTTACACAACTTACTCATCAATTCTCTGTATGAAATCAGTCTTGACAATCATATCTACATACTCATGGTGTTGTATTGTATGACCATGTTGATGTTCATTGTGTTCAATTCAATTCTGCATTATCTGGCAT